>JBOGJZ010000102.1:0-2384 GCA_050745645.1 Terriglobia bacterium
CGCTCCGCTCAGAATGACACGGGCGGAACGTTTTTCAACAAACTGCTAGTCCTGTTCACCGAGAGTTTGGACGTACGTTTTGCCGTACGGATAGAAGAGTTCCTTGCGCCCTTGCTGCCACGCCGCTTTGAGTTCGGGCGTTGTGATGTCCCAGTCCGGCCGGCATTTCTTGGTAACGGCACGTAGGTCCTGGCGGAGATCTTCCAGAGTGGGCCGACCGAAGAACCAATAGCCGTTGTAGATCTTATAAATGACAAGACCGGGCTCGAGGACAATCACGTGGGGGATCATGGGATTGTTGGCAGGATCGGTGTATTCGGCGATGTCGAGATCTTTTTGGACGGCACGCCCCGCGTCGGAGAGAAAAGGCCAGTGGGCGCCGACTCCGCTGCGATATTCATTCGTCTGAGTGATATTGTCTGTGCTAATCGTGACCAGCCGGCAATAAGCAACCTCAAGCTCACGATAGAGTTCAACCAGCCCTTCGGCTTGCCGGCGGTCCTTGGGGCAGAAACCTCCGCGGCTGAGAACGAGAACCATTGGATGTTGTCCTTGCAGTTCGGAGAGCTTCCGGCGTTTCGCGGTGTGGTCGGAAAGCTCATAGTCGGGGAAGATAGCCCCTGGAACAATGTCAGATCGCATATGAAATCCTCAACAGTGGGATGCGCGTTGCCGCTCAACTTAACATCGTCAGAACGACGCGGAACTGTGCATTGCCGCTCATCATGCGCGCGTAAGCCTCGGCCGCTTTTTCAAGCGGATAGGTTTCAATCATGGGACGCACCCCGGTCAGTTCGGCGAAGCGCAGCGTGTCCTCGGAATCGGTTGGTGTTCCCGCGGCCCAGCCTTGAATGGTTCGACTTCCACTAATGAGCTGTATCGGCGTGACCTCAATGGGATCAAAAGTCGCACCGATCACCATGAGCTTGCCGTTCGGCCCCAGACCGTTGATCAGTTCAGACATCGCTTTCGAGCTTGGGGCCGTCGCCAGAATTACCTTGGCGCCGCCCAGTTTTTGCAATGCCTCGGCTGCGTTCGTCGATTTGCTGTCTATGTATACGCTTGCTCCGAGTTTCTTTGCGAGTGCCGCGTTTTCGGACCTCCGCCCGATAGCCGCGACCTTATAACCAAACTTATTCGCGAATTGAATTCCAAGGTGACCCAGACCGCCGATACCCTGTACCGCAACCAGATCGCCGGGGAACGCGCCACTGTGCCGCAGCGCGTTGTAGGTGGTAATTCCGGCGCACAGCAGGGGTGCTGCTTCGGCGGCACCCAGACTTTCCGGTATTGCCGCCAATGCCTCCACCGGAGCCACCATGTATTGCTGGTATCCGCCGTCATAGCTGATGCCCGGAATTTTCAGGTTCCGGCAATTGCGAAAATCACCGCGCCGGCACTCGGGACATGTACCGTCCTGACCGCCGTGCCAGCCAACACCGACGCGCTGGCCCGACTTCCACTCGGAAACACCGGCGCCCACTTCATCGATGATGCCGGCCACTTCATGTCCTGGAACGCGGGGATACTGAATACCGGGCCACCCGCCTTCTTTCGTGAGCACGTCACTGTGGCAGACACCACAGGCCTGCACCTTGATCCGCACGTGTCCTGCGCCCGGCTTAGGAATCTCGCGCTCGACAATCTGGAAATCTGCTCCCGCCTTGGGAATCTGCGCCACCTTCATAGGTGCTATTGCGACTTTTGCCGTTGCCATAAATCCTCCTGTGAATTTTCAGCCATTGTTGAAAAGCAGTTACTACTACTGGCGAGGCGACCGAACATTGCCCGACCGGAGCGCAGCCTGAATAATCGCCGAAGTAGAAAAGCCGTCAATCACCGGAATGGAAATCACTTTCCCGCCTGCGGCCTCTACTTCTTCGCGGCCTACAATCTGATCGGCGCCCCAATCCGCTCCCTTGGCGAGCACGTCAGGCAGTAGCCGCGCGATAAGCCCCTGCGGCGTGAGATCATTAAAGATGGTCACGTAATCCACGCTTTCGAGCGCAGCCAAAATTTCCGCGCGTTCCGCCTCCGGCGTAATAGGCCGTCCGGGTCCCTTTAACGCACGCACGCTGTGGTCGCTGTTAAGACCCACCATCAAAACGTCGCCGTGCCTGCGCGCTTCTGCCAGATACCGGGTGTGCCCTGGGTGAAGAAGGTCAAAACAACCGTTGGTAAAGACCAGCCGTTTGCCCTGCCGCCTGATTTCAGCTGCCTTCTCGATCGCTTGATCCGGAGACAAGATTTTTTCAGCAGACATTCACAACTCAGCCGCCGTAGCGCAGGCATCCCTTCGCTTCGCTCATGGCAGGCTCTGCCGGCAGTGAATACTGCGATGGCAGCGTCACGACTTTAATTCTAACATGCGAGCTTTTCGGTCT
>JBOGJZ010000103.1:0-2236 GCA_050745645.1 Terriglobia bacterium
GCCGCCTGATCAGCATGTACTGCCCGTTCGCGGCGGCTGCCGGAGACGCAGGGTCGCTGACATCGTCAAAGCGGTAAAGACCAGCCAGTTGCACGTAGACCAGCGGGATTACGGCTTTTTCCCACCAGGTGGGCGTCCGCTGGCCGGGTGAGATGGAAAGCAGGTCTGCGCCCTCCCTTTCAGCGCGATCGAGCAGCACCCGCAGGCTTCCCGGCAGATGTTCTGTGTCCGCGTCGGTAAACAGTAGCCAATCTCCCCGCGCCTCCCTCGCGCCTTCGGCCGCTGCGTGTTGCTTGCCCAGCCAGCCGGCGGGGAGGACGCTGAGGTTCAGCACGCGAAGCGCCGGGATTGCGCTCTGAAGACCGGCGAGAACCGCGCCCGTATCGTCCTTTGAGTCGTCATTCACGACAATAATTTCCAAAATATCCGGCTGTGCCGCAAGCGACCACACCATTCCGCCAATGTTCAGCGCTTCGTTGCGGGCCGGAATGATAGCCGAGACAATCGGGGCGAAAAGATCACTCATGCAAGTGGCTTGGGCTGACCTGAGCATCCGGATAGTGGTATAGTTTGAAGACGTGGCGGTGAGTTTGCCTCGCTACGTGGCGACGTAAAACCGCCTCTACATTCAAATTGTCCCGCTGCCGTGCGCCGGTAAAATGCGCCGGGCCAGCTAAACTGCCAGTATAATCATGGAAGAAGGATATGGGCAAACGCATTGCCATCCCGCTCAGCATCGGTGTCGTAGCGCTGGGAGTGATTTTGTCGCTCGTCTGGATCAGCCGCAAGCATCCACTCGAAACTGGTGATCGCCCTCCAAGCGTGACGCTGGCTGCCGTGAACGCCGTCTCTTTTCCAATTCATGCCGGAGGCGGCCACGTGGTGATCGTCAACTTCTGGGCTAGCTGGTGCCCTCCGTGTGTTGAGGAAACGCCCGGCTTGGAAAAATTTGCAACGCGCATGAAACCGCTCGGCGTGCGTGTGATTGGCGTCAGCGTGGATCAGAACCTCGCCCAACTGACGAACTTCATCACGAGCTACCATCTCACCTATCCAATTCTGCGCGATCCCGGCCAGACGCTCGCTGCCCGCTGGGGAACTCACAAGTTCCCGGAAACTTACATTTTCGATCGCAATGGCCGCCTGGCTGATAAAGTCATCGGCGCGACGGACTGGACCAGCCCTGGCATGATTGAGTTTGTCACCGCGCTCGTCGATTGGAGCCGCGCGGTCGCGCCCCAGCAAGCTGCCGCGAGCAATTGGTAGCGCCGGATCGAGTCTCATTAGCTTTTACTTGTTTTTCCACATTAGAGCAAAGAACCTCCTACCCGAACCTCCTCTTCTCGCTCTTGACCAGCCCTGGCTTACAACGCCGGAAACTGAGAACTGCAACAAAACACTTCAGTTGGACGCCATCCGTGAGCTTGGCACGCGAGATGCTTATCCCTTTCTCTTCCGAGTGATCTTGTCACCGGAGTCGAACAGAAATCAGGAAGGGGGTTACGTGGATCATCTTAAAGTAAGCAAGCCGGTTTTATTCGCACTGGGATGCGTGCTCGCTATTCTCAGCGCGACAATGAACTCTTCGGCGGGCACAATCACGGTCAAGCTGACGGGGGTGAATGGCGCCACTCAAGGCGGGGTGTACGTGGATCCGTATTACGGGACGATCAACAACGTTCCCGGAATTCTGGTTTGCGACGATTTCAGCCATGAGACGCATATCGGCGAATCCTGGCAGGTCAACGTTTCCACCTTTGATGATCTGATCTCGGCGCGCTTTCAACAGGGAACTCAGGCGCAGACACTGCAGGATTATGAAGAGGCTGCGTACCTTTACGAGCAGCTCTTGGACAACCCGTCGCAGTACGGTGACATCTCGTTTGCTCTGTGGTCGATCTTCACGCCGGGCGCGAAAACGTCATCCGGCTTCACAGCTGACTCGCAGGATTGGCTCACCCAGGCGCAGGACCAAAGTTTTTATGCTGGCGAATTTGCGAATTTCAGGATTCTGACTCCGGCGGATCCCGGCCCGGGCTCGCCCCAGGAGTTTCTCGCCACCACGCCTGAGCCGGCCAGCGTGGTGCTGCTTTTCAGTGGCTTATTCGCAATCGCGTTTTTGTTTGGGAAGAAACGCCTCCTGGCATAAGTTTCCCGCGCGGTCACCGGGGGGTTGCCGCCGGGACGTGGGGGAGGGGGCAGGGCGCGAGGCTTTCTTTTGGGCGTTTCCAAAATG
>JBOGJZ010000104.1:0-8978 GCA_050745645.1 Terriglobia bacterium
TTTAATTCCCGTAAGGCAGCATGGCGCGCACGCGCCGCACGTCCGATGCGGACGCAACGATGCTCTGACCCAGTTTGCGTTTTCGCTTGCTGGGCTTCGAGGTCAAAATGTGACGCGCGTAGGCGTGGCCGCGAACAACCTTGCCGGACCCCGTCACTTTGAAGCGCTTGGCTGCCCCTTTATGAGTCTTCAACTTGGCTTTTGGCAAAATCATCCTCCGGTGTTTTCGGCAGGGCTGCCCGGAGCAGGTGATGCTGCGCGAGCGCCAGCCGAAGCAACGCTCGCTCCGGAACTTGCCCGCTGCTGGCCACCCGAGGGCTTCGGTCCCGGTTTTTTTGGAGCTAAAATCACGGACAAATTAGGACCTTCCTGTTTGGGACGGGTTTCCACCTGGCCGTGTTCCGCAATCTCCTCAACCAGGCGGTTCATCATGCTCCATCCGATGTCACGATGCGCCATCTCTCGGCCCCGGAAGGCGATGGTGGCCTTCACCTTGCTGCCGTCCTGCAGAAATCTCAGAATATGGTTCTTCTTCACCTCGAAGTCATGCTCCCCGGTGCGCGGCCTAAACTTAACTTCTTTGAGTTCGATCGAGCGTTGATGCTTGCGCGCATCATGCTCGCGCTTGCTCTGTTGGTAGAGAAACTTGCCGTAGTTTATTATCCGGCAAACCGGAGGGTTGGCGCGCGGTGAAACCTCCACCAAATCCAGCCCTCGTCCTTTGGCAACCTTCAAAGCATCCCAGGGCGGCATGATGCCGAGCTGGTTGCCCTCATCATCCACCACGCGGACTTCTTTGGCTCTAATCCTTTCGTTGACACGAACAAAACGATCAGCGATAGGTCTGTCCCTCCCGCCCCGGTAGGGCGAACATCAGTATCATTGGATTCCTAGGGTTCGTCAACGGATTCACGTTCCCTCACCCGTAGCCTTTTTCCCAAAGCTAGGGTGGAGGCTTGATTGCATAACGGCAGGGTCATACCTCTTCAATAACGCCCATTTAGATTACCATTTTGCAGCTCGACTGTCGATAAGCTCCCGGATCCAGCGAATGAACTCATCCAAGGGTCTTGAGCCGCTATCGCCGCTATCCCGCCGCCGCACCGCCACCGCGTTGCTCTGCGCCTCGCGATCTCCCACGACAAGCATGAAAGGGACTTTTTGCAGTTGCGCGTCGCGGATGCGCGCGTTCAGCTTCTCGTTGCGATCATCCAGTTTGACGCGAATGCGAGCAGCGCGCAAGGCCGCCACCACCGTCCGCGCGTATTCCAAATGCCTCTCGCTGACCGGCAACACCACGGCTTGCACCGGGGACAGCCACAGGGGAAAAGCTCCTGCGTAATGTTCAATCAGCACGCCAAAGAAGCGCTCGATGGAGCCGAGCAGCGCGCGATGCACCATGATAGGGGTGTGGGAATGCCCATCGGCGCCGATATATTCCAGCCCAAACCGTTGCGGCAGAAAGGGGTCGAACTGCACGGTGGAGAGCTGCCAGGAGCGTCCCAGGGCGTCCACCAGTTTGATGTCGATTTTGGGCCCGTAAAAGGCGGCTTCTCCGGGGATTCGCTTGAACTCAAGTCCGCGGCTCCGCAGGGCGGACTCAAGCGTCTGGTTGCCCAGCGCCCACAGTTCGGGCTCGCCCGAATATTGAGCGCGATTTTCGGGATCCCACGTAGAAAGCTCCACTTCAAATTTGTCAAAGCCGAATGTGCGCAACACGAGCAGGGCGAAATCCACACATGCCGCCACTTCTGATTCCACCGTTTCCGGCGTCGCAAAGATGTGCGCATCGTCCTGGGTGAAACCTCGCACTCGCAGCAGGCCGTGCATCACGCCGGAGCGCTCGTAGCGGTAGACGGCGCCGAACTCCGCCAGGCGGACCGGCAGCTCACGGTAGCTCCGCCGGGCGTCTTTGTATATGAGGATGTGGAAGGGGCAGTTCATCGGCTTTAACTGGTACTCGGCATCGTCCAGTTGAATCGGCGTGAACATGTTTTCACGATAAAAATTCGCGTGCCCGCTCGTCTTCCATAAATCTACCCGAGCGACGTGCGGAGTGTAGACAAGATCGTAGCCCTGCTTCAGCAACTCCTCCCGCATGAAGTCTTCAATCTCCTTGCGGATGAGCCCGCCTTTGGGATGCCAGAAGATAAGCCCTGGTCCAGCCTCTTCCTGAATGCTGAATAGATCCAAGTCTTTGCCAAGGCGGCGGTGATCGCGCTTCTTCGCTTCCTCAAGCTGGTCGAGAAACCGCTTGAGGTCCTGCGCGGTGAAAAATGCAGTGCCGTATATCCGCTGCATCGGACGGGCCTTTTCGTCACCCTTCCAGTGCGCGCCCGCCACGCTGAGCAGCTTGAAAGCCTTGATGCGGCCCGTGGACGGGATATGCGGACCACGGCAAAAGTCGAGAAACTTCCCGGTGCGATAAGCGGAAAAGACAGGCTCTGCCTTCTCCTCGATTAATTCGCATTTCAGGAATTCTCCCATCTGCCGAAACAGCTCCAGCCCCTCTTCCTTGGGAAAGTAGACGCGCTCGTAGGGTAGGTCAGCTTTCACTAACTCCGCCATCTTGACTTCGAGCTTGGCAAGGTCGTCTTCCGTAAACGGTTTTTCGCGATAGAAATCATAAAAGAAGCCTGTTTCCGTGGGCGGTCCGATGCCGGGATGCGCGTCCGGGAAAAGATCGAGGACGGCTGCCGCCAGCAGATGCGCGGAAGAGTGCCGGTAAACCTGGAGAGCTTCGGGAGAAACGGGTGTGACGAACTGAATTGGGCCGCTTTCCTCGAGCGGGGTTGACAGGTCTACTAGCCTGCCATCCGCCTTGGCCACTAGGGCCTCTGCGGCAAGCCGCGGGCCAATCGACTTGGCAACTTCCAGGGCCGTGGTACTTCGGGGGAACTCGCGGGAGCTTCCATCTGGAAAAGTGATTTGAATCTGTTCCATGCCGGATTGAATCGCCGAAAACCTGTTAATGGATCGCTAAAAGCCCAATTTGTCATGCTAAGCGCAGCAAAGCATCTCCTCACTGCAACGAAAAACGCAGATTCTTCGCTTCGCTCAGAATGACAGCCAAGAGGAGCCCTTCAGCAGTCTGTTAAAGGTAGCAGATGGAGCGGCGGGCGGTCAAACCGGCAATTTCCGCGGCTGCTGCCCGCTGCTGACTCCCGGTTGCGTGCTACACAGACGCAGTGGTGGCCATTATGGTCAGCACCGTGGCACACCGCCACAGACCTCATTTGCCCACACAAAATGTGGAAAATATTTTCCCCAGCAGGTCGTCCACTGTGGTTGCGCCCGTAAGGCCGTCCAGGGCGTGCAGAGCGTCGTAAAGGTCCAGCAACAGCATTTCATGGTGGACGCGCCGGGCCACGGCTTCGCCAGCACTGGCGAGCGATCTTACCGCAGATTCGATGGCTTGGTTATGACGGAGGTTGGTTATGAGTTCTCCGCCGGGATCGAGGTCGCGCGCCGGGGCAGCCAGGGACAGAATTTTTTCCTTGAGCTCTGGCACGCCGGCACCTGTGAGCGCGGACACCCATACGGTCTCCGAGGGCGCTGCCGAAGCTGCTGTCTCGCCCGCAGGTGAGGCCACTCGACCAGCGGACGCGCCGTAGCAGTCAGTCGAGCCGAGCTGTTCAACCTGGCTCGAAATGTAGCCTTCGAGCCTCTGCGGCGAAAGCCGCGAAGGCAGGTCGACTTTATTGCAGGCGAGGACCATCGGGCCTAGGGAATAAATTTTAGCAAACAGGCGTCCATCTTCCGCCGTCCAGCCTTCTGAAACGTCAACGACGAGAATTCGCAGGTCAGCATCCGCAGCCGCTTGCAGCGATTTCTCTACGCCGATCTTTTCCACCCGGTCGGAAGTTTCCCGGATGCCCGCCGTATCCACCAGGCGCAGGGGAATGCCGCCCAAATTGGCCGTTTCGCTGACAAGATCGCGGGTCGTTCCGGGGATTTCCGTGACGATGGCGCGCTCTTCGTTTAGCAGCCGGTTGAAGAGGCTGGATTTTCCAACGTTGGGGCGTCCCGTGATGGCGAGGCTGAGACCTTCGCGGACGATGCGGCCATATTCGTAAGATTTCGCGAGATGGGCAAGACCGTTTTGCACTCGCTCGATTTGCGCGGCAATCCCTTCCCAGTCCGAAACGGGCACGTCATCCTCGGCGAAATCGATTCCGGCCTCAAGCCGGGCGATGAGATCAATCAAAGCTTCCTTGGCGGGGCGCACCCGCGCTGAAACAGATCCCTCCATCTGCTGCGCCGCAACGCGCGCCTGGAAAAGCGTTCGGGAGTCGATGAGGTCGCGCACGGCTTCTGCCTGGGGCAGGTCCAGCCGGCCGTTCAAGAAAGCGCGCAAGGTGAACTCGCCGGGCTCAGCGGCGCGTGCGCCTCGCGCCACGCAACACTCCACCAGAAAGTTCAAGATCACCGGCGCGCCGTGACAAGAGATTTCCACCACGTCTTCACCTGTATAAGAGCGCGGCTTGTGGAAACTTGTGACCAGCACTTGATCCAATATGCAGCGGGTTTTCGGGTCAAGAAATTCGCCGAGGGTGGCGTGCCGGTCTTCAGCCACAGGCTGAGGGAGGCGAATGATAGCTGCCGCTAATTCAACTGCCCGGCTGCCGGAGAGCCGGACCACGCCAATCCCGCCACGGCCCGGCGGCGTGGCGGTGGCGACGATAGTTTCATCCTCAAACGTGGAGGGGCGGTTGAATGCCGGCATGGAATGCGGCTTTTCAGCAGGCCGGCGGCGGCGTAATCAGCGCCGCATTTTATCACCCTTTCACGGCGACCGGCTTGCGGGCGCCCGGCGCTTGGGCGCGTCCTGAATCTGCAGTGGCCGCACTGGGCCGTTGTGGCGGCGACATCCGGTTGATCACGAGTTGCTGGAGAACAGCCACAACGCAATAGACGAAGTAGTAAAGCGTCAGGCCGGCCGCCTCGTAGAAAAAGATGAAGCCAACGAACAGCGGTGCGAACATCATCATACGCTGCTGGGCCGGATCCGCCGTCGGCATGGGGGTCATCTTCTGCATGATAAATGAGAGCACGATGGCGAGAACCGGCAGGATGTAGAGTGGATCAGGCACGGAAAGATCCTTGACCCAGAGAATCCACGGCGAATGCCGCATGGCAATACTGGTCTCCAAGACCTCGTAGAAAGCGTAAATGATGGGGAGTTGGGCGGCCATGGGCAGACACCCGCCGAGCGGATTCACGCCGTGGTCCTGATACAACTTCATGATTTCCTGATTCATGCGCTGGCGGCGCGGGTCATTAAGCTTGTAGCTCTTGTAACGGTTCTGAATCTCCTTCATCAGCGGAGCGACCTTCTGCATGGCCTGAGCCGAGCGAAGGCTTTTCAGCTTGAGCGGGAAGAAGACCATATTGATGAGAATAGTCAGGATGACAATGGACCAGCCCCAGTTGTGCACCCAGCGGTTGTTCAGCCATCGCATCGCCAGGAAGAGCGGCTTTGCGAAGAAGCTAAACCAGCCGAAGTTCACCAGTCCGGTGAGTGCAGGATTCTCCGCGCGCAACACGTCCAGTTCTTTGGGTGCGATGTACAAGCGGAAGGCCAGCGGCTCCGGTTGAGGCGTTCCAAGCAGCGCGACAAGCGGCTGGCGCGGTTTCTTTTCTGTCCAGCCAAGCGGAATCCAGTCACGGCGCACATAGCGGAATACATCCTGCGGAGAATCAGGCAGAAAAACGCCGGCGAAGAAGTTATCCTCCAATCCGGCAAACCGGAGCGGACCAGGGATTAGAGTCTCTTCTTTAACTTTACCTTCGGACACCGTCTTAATGCCGCCGCCTTGGTCGTAAAACGCCTTGCTTTCCTTGTCCCGCATCTTCATGGGCACGGTATGGTCGCCAATGCCCCCCGGCCATTGGACCGCAACTGGAAGATCGCGCTGCCCGTTCGACACGCTGACTTTTACGTTGACCCCGTATCCAGAGCCGAAGGAAAGCTGCTTGCGCACTTCGATCTTGCCGTCGCTATACGTCAGCGTGACCGTCTGCGGCGCCTGAAGTGATGGTGCGGCAGGAGTGGCCACGAAGAGGGCGGAGTTAAGTCTGGCGGCAAGATCAGGATCGGCCATCTCGATGCTCAGCGGATAACCGAGCGCGGCGCTTGCGCCGCTGTTCACTACATCCAAGGGCTTATTATGCTCATCCTTAAACTTCTTCAGGATCCAGCTTTTCACCACCGCTCCCTGGGTTGAGAGCGTAATGCGGTAAAGCGTGTTTTCAATAACGATGTCTTCAGGAGTTTGACCCTGAATCGCCGGGAGCGTGACGCGCGGCGGCGCCTTCGGGCGCGCCGGGGCAGAGGCTTTTGCGGCGATGGGTGCAGACGACTTGCTTGACGGTGTGGGCGCCGGAGTTGGCGGCGGCGCGGGCATGAAGAACATCCGCCACACAATCAGGAATGCGAATGACAGCCCGAACGCAATGAGCAGCCGTTTTTCGTTGTCCATGTCCATTTAAGCTGCTACGCGAGAGCCTTCATCCATTTTCATGCTTTGCGGGTGTCTCAAAGCGCCATGAACGACTGCTTAGCATTTTGAAAATAAACAGCAGATTCTTCGCTTCGCTCAGAATGACCCTCGAGGGGCCTTTTCAGCAAATGAGTCGCAAAGTCATGCAAAGCGAAGTTTCCCTTTGCGATTCCCGGCGGTTTTGCGGCTTGGGATGAGGCTTCTTGTCTATTCATCGGGCACAGGGTTGTAGCCGTGTCCACCCCAGGGATGGCAACGGGCCAGGCGCCGCATCGAAAGCCAGATTCCTCGCCGCAGTCCTCGCGTTTCAATCGCCTCAATCGCATAAGCAGAACAGGTGGGATAAAACCGGCAGGAGCCAGGCAACGCCGGAGATACGAGGACTTGATAGCCGCGGATCAGGCCGAGCGTGACGTTTTTCACAATTTGCGAACCACGGGCGAGGAGCCGGGAGCGCGGGGAAACATGGCGAGCACCTCGCGCGTCAGGTCTCCCATAGGAAGGCTCGCGGCCAGGGGCCGTGGGTTCAGCACCACGTCCCATCCGGGCGGGACGATGTTCCGGTTCAGCCGGAAGACTTCGCGCAGGCGCCTGCGTATGCGGTTGCGAATGACTGCCTTGCCAAGCGCTCGCGGTGTAGTAATCCCCAGACGCGTCTGGGGCAAGCCATTCGAGCGGTAAAAAATGGTGCATACACGCGCGCTTCCACGCCGCCCTTCCTCATAAACCTTTCGGAACTCGGCGCGGCGCAAAAGACGCGCCGTCTTCGGGAAGGATTCTGAGGGCCGTTCCCCGTTCACGGGGTCAGGCGATGGCGGCCCTTCTGACGCCGCCGTTTCAAGGTGTTGCGCCCTCCGGGAGTTCTCATGCGCGCCCGGAAACCGTGCGTTTTCGCTCGCCGCCGCCGGTTGGGTTGGAATGTTCGCTTCAAAGTGCGCTACACCTTTCAGTTGAGAATTATGCCTCGCAGACTAACTTCTAAGATACCGTGCGCTCCCACACTGCGTCAAGGTGGCGTATCGCTTGCCGTCCCCCAGTTTCCGGTCTGTACCGAAGCTGGAAAAAACTGGCTCAGGCGTCTCATGGGTCTCCTTCTGTACTTTCCGGCCTGCTATGCTGAAGCTGCTATGGACACCCCTGATCGCAATCGACGCCTTATGCCGATCCCGGGAGCTCATCCCGGCGCGCCTAGTGTGCGCTACGGGTGGAAGGCGACCGGGAGCGGAAGAGCGAACCCACGATCTGATAGAAGAGAAGGTAGTTATAAAAATAACTCCCCATTCCCGATTCGGATTGAAGGCAACGCGAGAGGGAGCGCGCTGAAGTTTGTCTTTGGGCGGCGCCGGCGGTGCCGTCTGACCGCCCGGGTGGTTCCGCTCCTGAGCCTCGCCGAGTTCTATGCGATGCGGCTGCTGGCACAATCCTCCCCTCCGGCCGGGCGAGGCGGCGAATGCGGCTTATGAAAACCCCGAAACTGGGGATGGCAAGGCTTGAAACGGTCCTTGGATGGTAAATCGCGGAATGCTAAAGTAATTATTTGATCCAACATTATAAAACTGCGAGAGGATAAACCTTGGAGAGCCAGCGCTTCCCGTTGCAAAACAGGCAGGCAGACTGGAGGAAAATCTCGGGGCGAAAGAATTACAAGGAGCAAGAAAATGGATGAACAAGAAGTGGCCAAGAAGGGAAGCGGCTTGACGCGGCGGGGTTTGCTCGGAGCGGCCTCGCTGACCGCGGCGGGACTGGCGGCAGGATCGCTGGTGGGACTCCCAGAAGCAAAGGCGAGCGAGAAAGCGGCAAAGCACTACGCTCCGCTCGAAAATTTCAAATACGATCTTGAAAGGTCGACAGGATGGGTCGGCAAGGGCGGAACGGCGAAAGAAGTCACAGTCGATGAGTTTCCAGTATCGCAGAGTATCGCGGGAGTCTCGATGCGGTTGCAACCCGGAGGCTTACGAGAATTGCACTGGCACGCGATTGCGGCTGAGTGGGCGTACGTGATTAAGGGAAACGTCAGGACGACAGTGCTTGCGCCGGATGGTTCGGCGGAATGGGACGACTTTGGCCCGGGTGACGTTTGGTATTTTCCCAAGGGGCATGGGCACGCGTTGCAGGGGTTGGGTCCTGGGGAGACGCACTTCTTGTTGGCTTTTGACGACGGGCATTTTTCAGAATTTGGGACATTCAGTATTACGGACTGGATAGGGCATGCGCCGGAAGGGATATTGGCAAGGAATATGAAACTGCCGGATCCGGCGCTCGCAGGCTTGCCTAAAAGCGAGCGGTACATTGTAGCGGGGCGCGTGCCGCCTCCGGTGCCGGTGTTGAGAAACGGGAATCCGGTCGCCAGCCAGTTCTCTCACAAATACCGCCTGGACGCCTCGAATCCTATCGTTTTTCCGGGTGGGGAGATGAGGATTGTCTCGAGCAAAGAATTTCCGAT
Organism: Terriglobia bacterium; assembly: GCA_050745645.1. Classification (GTDB taxonomy): domain Bacteria; phylum Acidobacteriota; class Terriglobia; order UBA7540; family UBA7540; genus RH2-MAG17b. Next base: position 8,947 of record JBOGJZ010000104.1, read on the forward strand.
ACAGACGACGCTCACAGCCGTTCTACTGGACT
>JBOGJZ010000105.1:0-3780 GCA_050745645.1 Terriglobia bacterium
GAAAAAAACAACCAGCGCTGCTGAGAGCAAAAAGAGAAAGACCCTGCTTTTTTGTATCTTCACAATGATGCTCCTGGTTTTGGATTCAAAGGATTAGGATGTAACCCTTCTGTTACACCAAGATTAAGGAGCAATGAAATTTCTTTGAATTGGGAGCTACGTTGGGATGTAAGTCTAGAATTTAGAATAGAACGGGCAAAAATCCGCCGCCGGAAGGGTTCAATTGCAGGTCTCAAGCGGCCGCGAGGTCAGGGAGACTCGTTTACCTCAAATTGGTTGCGAGGGTGCTTCTTTACGGTTCTCTCGAGACCCCAGACGGTTGAATCGCGTCCTTCCGCTTTGAGCTCCGCGAATGACTTGGTATTCGTTCCCCGGCAGCGAGGGCATTCCTGCAAGGGCCTGCCGAGCACGAAGATCTTTGATGCTTGAGAATGAAAAATCGCTTTAGCCTCATCGTGGTTAGCGTTGCCGAGGCAGGTGTAACAGAGATACCAGTTTTTCCGATCCTTCTTGAAGAGATATGAAAAGTTCATAAGGGTTGAAACCTGGATAGGAACCATCGCTATTATGGGTTAGGCGAGAGCCTTTTTCAAGCGCTGCGAGAGGACACATCGTTAAGTATATGACATCTCTTGAAGTAAGGACGACCGATGTCCTGCCGCAGCCTGCCTGACCTTATCATGGAAAAGCTGTCTGCCTGCTACCAGAGCTTCAGGGCAACCGCGTAGCCGGTAAGCAAACCATGAAAGAAAGCCTTGCGCTTTTCGTCTCTCGATTGACTGTATTGCTGAGCAGCCTCGGCAAGAGCCTTTAAGAGTTTGTCGCGGCGATGCTGGTGCACATCCCAGGCAGACAGTTTGCGTGTGTATTCGGCCACTGCGTCGGGATCAGCAATGCCGTATTTATGACGATGAGGGTTCATCTCGGATTCTCCTCTCCGGAAGTCTAGTTTACAGCGGCTTTTCTCTCACGCCTGCAGCTCGGCGCGGCACGAAGATCAAGATTAGCACCATGGCGAGAACCTCGAGACCGGCGACGGCGGTAAGTCCCGGCGAGGTTTTGCCGGTAACGTCTTTGAGCCAACCAACTACCGAAGGAGCAACCCAACCCGAAAGGTTGCCGAGCGAATTAATGAACGCGATTCCGCCCGCGGCCGCAGTACCGGCCAGCACCATGGTCGGCATTTGCCAGAACGGCGCGAACGCGCTGAGCACGCCCGTGACGCTGAGCACGAGCGCGGCAAACGCCAGAATTGGAACCTTCGAGAACAGGCCGATCGAGACGAGGCCAACGGCTGCCGCCAGGCATGATAGCGCGCAATGATACCGCCGCTCCAGCGTGCGGTCCGAATGCCGGCCTACCAACACCACGCCCACTCCGCCGGCAACGTAAGGCACGGCAGAAAGCAGGCCGATCATCGTGTTGCTCCTGACGCCCAGGCTTTTAATGATCGTCGGCCCGAAAAATCCGAGCGTTGGGTTGGCGCTGACAAGACAGAAGTAGATCAAAGTCAGCAGCCACACGCTTGGAACCTTCAAGGCTTCTATGAAGTTATGCTTGCGGGCGCCGGCCTGCAGGTCGTCTGCCTTGAGATCGGCAAGCACAAGGTGTTTCTCTTTGTCGGTGAGCCATCGCGCCTGCTCCGGCCTATCAACAAAAAAGGCGAGCGTCAGCAGACCCAGGATGATCGAAGGGATGCCCTCCAGCAGAAAAAGCCACTGCCAATTGGCAAGACCTGTATGGCCGCCCAGATTGCCCATGATCCAGCCGGAGACAGGGCCTCCAAAGATGCCGGCAAGCGGCACAGACGTCATGAAGTAGCCGAGCATCTGTGCGCGGCGCCGGCTGGGAAACCAATAGGTCAGGTAAAGGATCACGCCAGGGTACAGTCCGGCTTCGGCTGCGCCGAGCAGGAACCGGAGGATGTAGAACGACGTCGTGGTCTTCACGAACATCGTCGCGACGGCTGTGATGCCCCACAGGATGGTGATGCGGGAGATCGTCTTGCGCGCCCCGATCTTCTCCAGCAAGAGGTTGCTCGGCACCTCGAAGAGCAGATAGCCGAAGAAGATGATGCCCGCGCCAAACCCGTATGCCGCCTCGCTGAATCCCAGGTCTTTCAGCATTTGAAGTTTGGCGAACCCGACGTTGATCCTGTCCACCCACGCCATGACGAACAGCAGGATCAGGAATGGCATGATCCGTTTCGCAATCTTGACGTAGATAGCCTCAATGACAGCGGACTCAGCGACACCCTGGCCAGCACTGGGCTTGATAGGTTGATCCATTTCCTGTTACTTCTGCAGGCTGCAGAAACCGTTCTTCCAAACACTTTTTTGGCGCCGGGCGGGGGCTTGCACATCAGCAAGCCGGCGAGATCACATGCAGGTCATTCACGAATGGCCGAGCACGGCGTGCGGCTGGTAGGGCTCAGCAAGAGCCGCCAACTCCTCCGCTTCGAGTTTGATGCTCACCGCGGCGGCAGCCTCTTCGAGATGACGCATCTTGCTGGCCCCGATGATCGGCGCTGTAACGCCAGACTGGTTCAATACCCAGGCCAGAGCAATCTGCATATTGGCGACGCCGCGTTTCCCTGCTATTTCAGTTACTCGATCGACAACGGCGAAATCAGAGTCCCGGTGGTAGAACTGCTGTCCCCGCTCGTCGGTCTTCGCGCGAACGGTTTCTCCAGGATCCTGCTTCCGCCGGTTCCCGGCCAGAAAACCGCGCGCCAAAGGACTCCAGGGAATCAGACCAATACCTTCGGCGCGGCACAACGGAATCATTTCCCTTTCCTCTTCCCGGTAAACCAGGTTGTAGTGGTTCTGCATCGTCACAAAGCGGGTCAGGCCCAGCCGGTCCGCGGCGCACAGCATCTTTTCAAACTGCCAAGCGTACATTGAACACGCCCCGATGTATAGCGCCTTGCCGGCCTTGACCACTTCGTCGAGCGCTTGCAACGTTTCCTCAATCGGCGTCTGGTAGTCAAAGCGGTGAATCTGGTAGAGGTCGACGTAATCGGCGCCTAACCGTCGCAGGCTGTTATCTATCGCGTGCCGGATGTGCTTGCGTGAAAGGCCGCGTTGATTCGGATCATCGCCCGTTGGCGTATTCACCTTGGTGGCGATGACGACCTTCTCGCGGGAGGAGCAAAAATCCCGTAGCGCCCGGCCCAGAACCTCTTCGCTGGCGCCGTCTGAATAGTCATCTGACGTGTCAAAGAAATTAATACCGAGCTCGAGGGCGCGCCGGATGAAGGGGCGGCTTTCATCCTCGTCGAGCACCCACTCCCTCCACTTTTTTGAGCCGTAGGTGAGCGTACCCAGGCAAAGCCGCGAAACCTTCAGCCCTGTTGATCCAAGCCGCACGTAATCCATATCATTTCACCTTTTTAAGCCGCGCTGCGGCCATGGAACCGGAGCGTTCGGCGCCAACTTTTCGGATTCTCGGCCTACTGACAATCGCCTACTATAGCACGGCAGTTTGCTTCATCTGCTGCCAGGTTGGTGATCCTGGCTTCGTGCGGCGTCATTCTGAGCCCGCTCGCTCCGCTTCGGACGGTCCTGAGCGTAGCGAAGGAGCTTAGGACAAGCTCCGCGAAGAATCGAACCCTTTCCGTCCACTACATGCAAAGTTATGAGATGCTTCACGGAGTCTACCCTCAGGTGGGCTGGAAGGGTGGTATTTCTAAAGAGCTTTGACAGAACGAGTGCAAGGATTTGATTCTGGAGCCGGCCTCGATTATGCTACACGCATCGTTTTCCCTGCATCCGTGATGCC
>JBOGJZ010000106.1:0-14669 GCA_050745645.1 Terriglobia bacterium
GAGGGTTCGCCTGGCCGCGCGTCGCCTTCATCAATTGGCCGGCAAACCAGCCGAGGGTTGCAGTTTTTCCGCCTCGATACTGCTCCACCTGTTTTGGATTAGCGGCGATGATCTCGCGAGCCGCAGCCTCGATCGCTTTTGGATCATTAATCTGCTGCAATCCTTTTTGTCTAATGATGTCGCTGGCGCTCTTCGAGGTGGCAAACATCTCCGCCAGAATATCCTTGCCCATCTTTCCGGAAACCTTTCCCGCCGCGATTATTTGCACGAGCTCGGCAAGATGGTTTGTTGCGACGGGCGATTCGGCGATTCCCTTCTTAGCTTCGTTCAGCAGATACAGCAGCTCGCTCAGCACCCAGTTGGCAGCCAGTTTCGGCTCAGCGCCCTTCGTTACCACGCCCTCGTAATAATCCGCTAATTGCCTGGACTCGGTCAGTTGTGCGGCATCGTGGCTGGCGAGGGAGTAATCCCGCATAAACCGCTCGCGGCGCGCGTCTGGAAGTTCAGGCATCGATCGCTGAGCTTCCTCCTTCCATTTCTCGCTGATGACAAGGGGCAGCAAATCCGGCTCGGGGAAATAGCGGTAATCGTGAGCAAACTCCTTAGAGCGCATGCTGTAGGTGCGCTGTTCGCGGCTGTCCCACAACCGGGTTTCCTGCGCCACCTGTCCGCCGCCTTCGAGAATTTCCATCTGCCGTTGGGTCTCATAGGCCAGGGCCCTCTGCAGAAAGCGGAAGGAATTTAGATTCTTCACCTCTGTCTTGGTTCCCAAAGCCGTCCTTCCCGCCGGGCGAACGCTGGCATTGGCATCGCACCGGAGGCTGCCTTCTTCCATGTTGCAGTCAGAGACCTCAAGGTACAGCATCAGGGTTTTGAGCCGGGTGAGAAATTCGTGCGCCTCCTCCGGCGAGCGCAAGTCTGGTTCGGTGACAATCTCTATGAGCGGCACTCCAGCGCGGTTCAGGTCGATATGGGAGGCGCCGGCTGAGTCCGGAAACCCTTCATGCAGGGATTTCCCGGCGTCATCTTCCATGTGCACGCGCGTGATGCCGACGCGCTTGCGCTGTCCCGTCCCTTCAATTTCCACCCAGCCGTCTGAAGCCAGCGGCTCATCATATTGCGAGATCTGATAACCCTTCGGCAAGTCCGGATAAAAGTAATTCTTGCGCGCAAAGCGCGAGTGCGGATTGACTGTGCAGTTCAGCGCCAACGCGGCTTTCATCGCCATGCTCACTGCTTCACGGTTGAGCACGGGCAGAGCGCCGGGCAGACCCAGGCAGACGGGGCAGGTATGGCTGTTGGGCGGATCACCGAACCGAGTGGAGCAGCCGCAGAAAATCTTCGAACGCGTCAGTAGCTGGACGTGAACTTCCAACCCGATCACGACCTCATAACGGGTTCGGACTTGTTCGGCAAGAGGCATAAAGCGTCCCCCGGCGCGGACCACCAATTGCGCTACGCGCGAGCGGGCAGAGCCTCATTATAGCTGAAGTAGAGGCGGCTTCACGCCGCCACATGGTGACGTAAACCTGCCGCTACGCTAAACCAACTGCACCACAATCCGGCCGAAGAACAACCGCGAAGCCTGTCTCTGATTCTCAATAGCAGCGGTGTTTCCCGCCAACGGCTTAGGAACTTAGGTGCCGGCAAACATCTTCCAGGACGGTTCGGAACATCTCTACCGTCAGGCGCCCGGTTTGCGTATTCTGTTGGCTGGGGTGATAAGACGCAAAGAGCATTGGCAGGCCGCCCGGCATCTCATATTGGGCGCCGTGGCTGAACCGGAACGCGGAGCGAGGCTTGCCATCAAGCTGCGTTTTAACCGCGCCGAGATAAGCGTCAAACGCGATGCGCCCGAGCGCCATCACTGCCCGCACCCGGGTGAGCAACTCTAGCTCGCGTATCAGGTAAGACCGGCAGTTGACCAATTCTTCGGTGGCCGGTTTATTCTGCGGCGGCGCGCAGCGGAGGGCTGCGGTCACATAGCAGCGCCGCAGTTGCAATCCGTCGCCGGGGCTGATCGACTGCGGCTGGTTAGCGAAACCCGCTTCGTAGAGCGCCCGGTAGAGGAAATCACCCGAGCGGTCTCCAGTGAACATGCGCCCGGTGCGATTTCCACCGTGAGCGGCGGGAGCAAGCCCTACGATGAGCAATTCGGCGTCAGGGTCACCGAAGGCCGGCAGCGGGCGCCCCCAATACTCCTCGTGGCGGTACATTCTTCGCTTGTTTTGTGCCACCTCGCGGCAGTAAGCGATGAGCCGCGGGCAACGCTGACAGCGAATGACTTTGCGCTGCACGGATTCGAGCGCCTTTGACGGCGATGGCTGCATGGATGGCAGGATATCACGAAGCTGTGATTGACGCGGCTTGTTGGCCGCACACTATTGCAAGGTCGTGAATTCTTCTTTAGCAAATATTTTAGGGCATGACATTCTAAGCGCAGGCCCCATGTGACTACGGCACACCGCATGGAATGAAAAGAGAACCGGTGTCATGCTGAGCGGCAGCGAAGCATCCCGGTTTCGAGGATAAAGAAGCAGGTTCTTCGCTTCGCCCAGAATGACAGGCGTAGGGCTCAGCATGACAGATCCTTCGCTTGCGGCCCGAACGCCGTGCTATGCTTCCTCTTTGATAATCCGGCGCGCACTCCTATTATCCCTGTTGTGTTGCCCGCTTGCCAACGCGGCCCGGCTCCCCCTCATGCCGTATCCCCGCGAGGTCCAATTACAACAGGGGGCCTTTCACACAAAATCACGAATCACTATCGGCGTTCCGGGAAAATCTGAACAGGATCGCTTTGCCGCATCGCTCCTGGTTCAAGACCTTCAGGCCATTGACGGAGTTCATGCCAACATCAAGCCCCGCGCATCAGGATCGCCGCGCATTGTGCTCATGCGGACAGGCAGCCGCGGCGGCCAACGCATCTTAGAGCAAGCCGGCCTTGTGTTTCCCGTCGAGGCGGGGGCGGAGGGATACGCCCTGGTGGTTACGCCGCGCCAAGCAGCGGTGGTGGCGCAAACCGCAGCGGGCATTTTCTATGGCGTGCAAACCCTAAGGCAGCTTCTTCATCCTGCTGCGGGAGGCGGCGCGGTCTCACCCGCTGTGTGCATCATAGACTGGCCTGCGATTCGCTGGCGCGGCGTCAGCATCGATATCAGCCGCGGCCCCATTCCCACGCTCGCTTCGATCAAGCGCGAGATCGCCTTGCTTGCCGAATTCAAGGCGAACGTCTACTCACTCTACATGGAAGCTGCGTTTGCCTATCCATCCTTGCCGCTGTTGGCCGCGCCGGGAGGGGCGATCACGCCAAAGGAGGCGGCCGAGATCGTCAGTTTCGCCAAGCAGTACCATATCACGGTGATTCCCGAGCAGGAGTCTTTTGGACACCTCCACCTCGCGCTCGAAAATGAGGTCTATCAAGATCTGGCCGAAGTGCCTTACGGCAACGTCCTCTCGCCCGCCGCGCCCGGCTCGATCCTATTCATCAAGGAAATGTTCGGCGAGCTTGCTCTGGCCTTCCCCGGACCGTTCTTTCACATCGGCGCGGATGAAACCGAAGAGCTTGGCAAAGGCAGAGCTTCGGCTATGGTCCAGGAAGAGGGTTACGGGCAGGTTTACGTCAATTACCTCCGCCAGATCGATGCGGCGCTGCGCCCATATCATCGCCGGCTCCTATTTTGGGGTGACATGGGGCTAAAGCATCCTGAACTCCTAAGCGAGATTCCACACGACATGATCGCCGTGCCCTGGGATTACACTCCGCGCCCGTCTTACTCGAGCGAGATCAAGCCCTTCAGGGACGCTGGTATTAAAACCTGGGTTGCTCCAGGTGTAAGCAACTGGAGCAAAATTTTCCCCGACTATTCGCTTGCTCTGCCCAACATCCGGCATTTCGTGAGTGATGGCCAAAGTCTCGGCGCGACGGGTGTTCTGAACAGCGTCTGGATGGACGATGGCGAGAGCATGGTGAACTTCACCTGGTACGGGCTTGCCTATGGAGCGGCGGCGAGCTGGCAGCAAACGGTGGACGATCAGCAGTTTTTTAATGCATGGGATTGGGCCTTCTACCGTGCCGACGGCCACAATTTCGCCGCGGATGTCGCAAAGCTTACGGAGATTCATCAGGTGTTGCAGGCGGCCGTCCATTCGGATGGCGAAGACTGGCTTACCTGGGTGGACGCCTTGAGCCCGTGGGGACAGCAATTCTATGCTCAGATGCAGCCCGCAGCGCATCAGATCCGGCTGCTGGCTGAAGAGGTCATGAGCGATCTTTCCACCCACCAGAATCTCGCGCGCCGGAACGCGGACCTGCTCGATTACGCCGATTTCGCCGCGCGGCGGTTTGACGTGCTCGGGCAGAAGGCCATCTACGCGAAATACATCTCAGATCTTTACGCTCAGGCGCAGGCGAACATTGCAAACCCCAAGCAAGTTGACGAAATCCTCTATCGCATCGATGGCGTGAATGGCCTTATGCAGGATATGCGCGACCACACTACGGCCTTACGGACGCAATACCGCAACTTATGGCTTGGCGAAAACTCGCCCTACTTTCTACCCAACATCCTGATCCGCTACACCACAGAGCTTGACCGGTGGCAGGCTGCTGCGAGCCGGATCACCCACATTCGCACGGTCTATCATCAGACGCATCAGTTGCCGCCTTGGAGCAAATTGGAAGCGCCCTCTGCTGCTCCGCTCACCGCGCAGTGAACCATCTGGTAGTTTCAGATAGCTCACCCGATCACTGCCGCGCGCGGGCTGCTCAGGCGAGAGCAATCAGCGCAATTTCCACGCGTGCGCCCAGGTGTAGCCGCGCCACCTGTACGGTTGCGCGAGCCGGGGGATGGGAAGGGAAATAACGGCTGTACACCTTGCCCATCGCCCCAAAGTCCTCCATATCCTGCAAGTACACAGTCGTCTGCACCGTCCTGTCGAGCGAGGAGCCTGCTGCTTCAAGAATGATCTTGAGATTCTCCATGACGCGCCTGGTTTGAGCCGCAATATCCCCTTCAATCAGCCGCTGGGTGTGCGGGTCATGAGCCGTCTGACCAGCCACGAAGATAAATCCATTGGCTTTGATCGCTTGGGAGTAAGGCCCAACCGGTTTCGGCGCGCGTTCGGTTGAGATCGCGATAAGTTGGGTTCCGGGAGCAGAGGCGGCTTCGGAACTGCTGGCTGCCCCGCCTGCAACCGCAACAGCCAGGCCGGTTGCCGCTCCGTTTCTCAGAAATTTCCTGCGTTCCATGGAAATGTCTCCTCCTTCTGCCAGCTCCGGGCGGTTCTTGCTTGCCCCTGCCCTCGCGTATGTTTTAGGCCGCCGTGCGGTTTGACTTCGCTTGGCGCGATATTATAGCTTAAGTATTGAACAATAGATTACTAAGGCGACTCGGCGAAGCTTGGAGAACCGCCGATAAATTGTCCTGGTACTTGGAGAGACAGGAGGCGCCCTATGAGCCGCTCAATCCGCTTTGTATTAGCCTTGATTATCGGCGTGGCGGTGAATGCCGCTGCCGGACCGCCACAAGAGAACGTTCGTCCTGTGCCAGCGGCTACGTTCTCGGAGTTCCACTGCACGGGTTTTATTTCCTCAAGCCAGATGCCCGCAACGATTCGCGTTTTTAATGGGGCAGATAATGATTTCGATGAGGCGCTGCAAGAGTTCACCTCCAAGGATTACATTTACCTGCGCCGCACGGACCATCAGGTCTTCCACGTGGGGGATGCCTATTCCATCATCCGGTCGGAAACCGGCTTTCTACTCAATCCTGCCTGGCTGCCTGGGAAAATCCAGAATCAGATTCTGCCGCCCGCCTCCGCCTATCCCTTCCAGCGTTACGACATCAAAAAACTCGGCTGGCCGTATGACAATACAGGTCTTGTCCGGGTGGTCAAGCTGACGCCTCAGGGCGCAATTGCTAAGGTGGTTTTTACCTGCAATGGGATTTATCCTCAGGATATCGCGGTGCCCTACCAGCCTAAACCCATCCCGTTCTTTATTCCCAACACCCGCCTCGACCGCTTTGCGCTTCCGAATGGCAAACTTCAGGGGATTATCGTAGCCGACTCCACGGCATCGGACATTCTGGCGCGGGGCAGCATAGCGTTCCTCAATATCGGCCGGACGCAGGGCGTCGCAGCCAGTCAACGTTATCATATCTTTGCCATCTCCCGGCAAGTTCCCGTAAAGGGTTTGGAAGGGTTGTTTGGCAGGCCTCAGAGTCCGCGCGAGACCATCGGGGAACTTGTGATCCTCCATGTGCGGCAGAAGTCTTCAGTAGGTGTCATCGTGAACAGCCTACGGCAGATCGCCATCGGAGATGGAGTGGAGCTGGAATGACAGGCTGAACTCTTCGCTGTTCACGGCTGTCTGTTCCGTCGGTTCAAGCCGGGGCTAGCGAAAGCAGTCTCGCTTAGGTCATGTTCCGCAAACACCTGTGCGGTGAAGGCGTGAATGCGGGCTCCATGCTGCCAAGCCTTGCGGGGAAGTCCGGCCTTGGCGCACGCTTCCTCGAGAAAGCGGATGCCGTCCCAATTCCATTCCATCGCCACTTGCGGAAGCAGAATCCCACGGTGGGCGCCTTGAGAGACCATCACCCCGTGCCGGCCGATTTCGATTTCCTCCGGTTGAACCGGTTGAAGCTCAGAAAGTACAGAAACTTCGATTTGCAGCCGGGCCACTTCCTCAGGCAACACCGGACGAAAGCGCAGGTCTTGAACAGCAGCGCTGACAGCGCATTCACGCACTGTGGAGCAGAGTGGCGCTGCCGCATTAATGCGGCCGATGCAGCCACGAAGCCTGGAACCCTCCCTCAGCGTCACGAACGCGCCGCAACCACGTTGCAGAGCGGGTGGAATTTCGTCCTCCTCAGGCGCTGCGGTCTTCGACAAGATGGCTTCTTCCAACCCCCGACGCGCCAGACGAAGCAGAAATTCGCCTTCCGCCTCAGTGAGCTGCAGCATCGTTAGCCTTCTTCCGCTCCTCATCTTCTCCGCGGATAACCACCACCCTGGGCGCGGTTCCGAACCGGTTTTCTTTGGCGTCCAGCCCTCGCCAAAAACTCCAGAAATATTTTGCGGCCGAAGCCAGAGCAAACCACACCACCAGCCAGACCATCACTTCGCCCAGAACCGTTAAGCGGGGGAAGCGCGGCACAAGCGCTACGATGACGATAGCGGCCACCTCAAACACCATCTTGGTCTTACCTAAATCAGATGCGGGGATGACCACACCCTCGGTGCCGGCAATCGCCCGCAACCCTGAGACGGCAAGCTCCCGGCCGATGATAATAACTACCAGCCATGCCGCCACCAGGTGCAGCGCGACGAGAGAGATAAAGGCGGCTGAGATCAGTAGCTTGTCCGCGATCGGATCCAGGAGGGTGCCGAGGCGGGTGACCTGTCTCTGCCTCCGCGCGAGATATCCGTCAAGCAGGTCCGTGACCGCCGCCGCCAAGAAAACTCCCACCGCCCATAGATCCACATTCGGCGCCGTGGTGAGAAGCAAAGCTACCAGTAGGGGAACAAAAAAGATTCGAAGCAGCGTAAGCCAGTTGGGGATCGTCATGCGCCGCGCAAGCAGAGGCCCTGCCTTCGGATTTTCAAATCGGGACGCCCAGCGGCGACAGCGGCCGGTGCGCGTGCGAGCAATGGTGAGGGCAGCCCAGCACTCTGCGGCCACTATAACGGACCGCCGCACCGGTGTCAAACATCCCCACTCAAAAAGGTGAAATTCGCCGCCCGGCGAATAAATGGGATGCCTTCAGAGCCGCTGCCGCCGCGGGAATCCCAAAGATTTCTTCAGGTCCTCCATCACCTCATATACGATCGGATACGTGGATGTGTGCTCGATCTCGTCCGGCTTCAAATCGCACTGACGCTTCAGGAACCCACGGAATCTCCAGTTCTCATCTGCTTTTTCCTGGGCCAGTTCGCGTATTTGACCAAGATCGATGCTCACACTCGTTCAGAATGCAGATTCCAGCGTGCAGATGCAAGGGGTATTTCACGCGTGCCGGGTAGACTTCGCCGGCTGGCGTGCCTAGCAGCAGCTCGGATTCAGTCACCTTCATGTCGGCAGGGATTCACAGGCGATGGCGAGAGGTAAGGTAAGCCGAAAGGACGTTATGTTATATACGTATGATGTTTGACAAATCAGCTTCAATTTGTGATTTTCAGAATTATTTGGCGTGGCTTCCCGCTACGATTGATGCTTGGTGCGCCGCGGACGGCCTGATTCGGACCCGGACGTCCCGTTTCAGGTTTTCGCCTCTCAGCCTTTCGGGTGAAAACGTTCTGCTGAAGGCTAAATCTGAATCGTTGCTCCTAGTCCTGAGCGGCGAGCCGATCAACGGACCCGTCGGCGGCTACGGCCTGCCAATTCTTCAGCTCCGGCAGTCAGCGGGGGCAATACGCCGGAGGAACTATAGAAGATGAGCAAAGGCCGCATGGAAGCGTTCAGTGACGGCGTGGTCGCCGTCATCATCACGATCATGGTGCTGGAAATGAAATCCCCGCATGGAGTTCGTCTGACAGCCCTGCGGCCCGAAGTGCCGGTTTTCTTGAGCTACGTCCTGAGTTTTGTCTACATCGGGATCGTCTGGAGCAACCATCATCACCTGCTGCACGCAACCCAGCGCGTCAACGGCGCAACCCTGTGGGCCAACCTGCACCTGTTATTCTGGATTTCGCTCGTTCCATTCACAACCGCCTGGATGGGAGAGAATCACTTCAGCACCTGGCCGGTCGCGCTGTACGGCATCGTCCTGCTGCTTGCCGGCGGGGCCTATTTAATTCTCACAAGAGTTCTCATCACGCTTCACGGTCCTGACTCAACCATTGCCAGATCCATTGGCAGTGATATGAAAGGCAAGATTTCTTTTGTCATTTACGCGGCGGCGATTCCTCTGGCCTTCGTACAGACCTGGGTCGCGTGCGCTTGCTACGTCGTCGTCGCCATTATATGGCTGATTCCCGACCAGCGGATTGAGCGGACGCTGACTCAGTAGGGGTCAAATGCAAGGGAAGCTGCGATGAAGCGCCACACGGCCGAATATTATTTAGCGCTAACAAGTCTACTGGCAGCCATCATTCTTTCTGCGGCGCTGGAGTCCATGATTTCAACCTCGGCGAACGTCAGACCTTCGTAGGTTCCCTTAATGGAGTAAGTAAACGTCTCTCCGTCTCTCAGTCCAATCGTCATTTTGCCTTCGTAGGGAAGCGTAACTTCCCCACGCTTCGTTAAAGCGGTTAGCTCGATCCTCTGCCCCGGCACCAATGTGACGGACACGTCCCACTTGAGGCTTCGGGTTCTCGATGTCATCTTGCTGAAGGTGCTCGACGCGCTGAGTTTCCAGCCCATTTTTCCAGTCACTTTGGCGATCTCCGGCACTTGAGCCTCGACCGAGACCTCGGCATAGAGCTCGATGCCGGAGCTCACAGACCATGAGTAGGAAACTGTTTCATCTTTACTGCCTGCGAAGCTCCATCGGCGCGGCATAGAGCTCTTATTGTGGTCTTTGAAACTATCCAGAGTCTCCGGCACGATGGATTGGGCGTCGAGGTCCAACGTAGGGTATGAAACGTCCTTTTCGGGCGTATTGGATGGGCTTGAGCATAACAAAAGCAAGTTCGTCTATGTCAGAGCCCGCACGGCCCATTAGTCCGATACAAAGGCCGGAGCCTACGTCAATGGGATACCCCTGCTTCTTTCCCCATTCAGTCATTCAATGGTCGAACGTGTGCCCCAGGCTGGTTTCAAAGTAGATCCATCCCGTACGAGCACCCTGTCCATTACCCCATAATGACAGCCTTGTAATCCGTTCCCCCGGGGCGAATGTAAACTCTTTATACTTCCCGGAGGGTTCGCCGGACGTCCTGGGAGACTCATCGGTCAGCCAAGCCTTGATGGCCTTGATCTGCCACGGGCCGGCCCACACGCCGATTTTTTCCAATATCTTGCCGGTAGAACCTCCCGTGCAATCAAATGGAGCGACTCCTTGGCCTCCAATGAAAAGCGGGTCCTGATAAATGCTCATGGACATCCTCCTGCAGCGTGAAGTTCCCCAGGTTATTACTATTTAAGCGACATACACAAGTTCTCTGAATTTATCGAGTGAGCGAAGAGGGCGGCCATCACAGTTGACGCCCATTCTGCCGAAGTTTTGCTTTCGCACAAACGCACGGCAGGGATTCGGGGTGAGGTATGAGGCTGGAGCGGCGCAACTTATGCCACGAACGATGGTCCTGGCGTGACGCGGCATCCGGTTATCAGGAGCGTTGCCGTCCCCGATAACCCGGATGCGTCCGCGGTGGAGTTTAAGGCTACTGCGATGACGGTGACATCATGTTCAGCCCGGCGGCGATAGCGCGCCATTTTCCGTGCCGCTTGATGTAAACCCTGATAACGCGATACTGGCCGCCGAGATCGGCCTTACTGCCTGTGTCGTGACCTTTCAAAGTGGTATGGTCGGTCACAACCGCCACGTCTCCGTAATAGTTCGCTACGTGGATATCATCCACATAAGGCTTTCCCTTGCGGGTCTTATCCGAAATGAGATCGAGCAGTTGTTCCCGGCTAAGGACCACGCCGTGGCCGATCACTTCCACGAAGCCAGGCGCCCACAGTTGCGCGCAGAATGCCCGGTTATGATTCCGCGCAGCGTCCAACCACTCTTGATCGAGTTTGACCAACTCTGCCTTATCCGCCGCAGCCGTGCTACTGGATTGCGCCGCAGCTAATGGAATGACTGCCATCATGACGGCCAATGCCAGCATTTGAATCCGAAGCAATTTCATCACAAACCTCCTGAGTTTAGTATGTTCAGCCCGGCCAAGTCTGGGCATGCGTTCTGCTTGCTGAAGTCATGCATCTTGCGCGGGTTACCAACTAACCTTGATCGCAAACTGAATCTGCCGCGAAGCAGTGGATGTGGCGTTGAGCACGCCTGCACCCGGAACTGCGGCTCCGCTCCCGTCGAAAAGTGTCTGATTGGACGTCGGCGAACCGAAGTTGGCGCGATTGAGGATGTTGAACGTTTCCGCGCGGAACTGAATGTTGAAGCTTTCCGACACGCGCTTGATAGGGATATTTTTGAACAAGGAGAAATCAAATTCCGCAAGCCCCGGTCCGATGATGATATTGCGCCCGCCATTGCCGAGGACGTTGGTAGGATTCGGGAAAGCGAAGCATTGGAGTTTGACGTAGTTATTGACGTTCCCCGGATTGACCAATGAGCCGCATCCGGACCCTGTAAGCCGGTCAGGAAAGTCCCATGGGTCGGTGCTGTTGAGGCCTAGCACATCGCCGCCGAGGTTAGGGGTAAACGGCGTTCCATCGCTGGCGGTGAAGATGCCGCCAAGCTCCCACCCGCCCAACACTCCTCTTTCAATTCCGGTAAATGAGCTGGGCGTGGGAATGTCCCACGTATAGTTCAGCACCAAATTGCGGCCGACGTTGTAATCAGAGAGGCCTCGCCTGATCTTCTGGGAGAAGAAGAAGAGGCTCGATATGCCGTTTTGGAACTGATCGCCATCGGTCGTGCCGGAGCTGGTGTCGATGCTCTTGGCCCATGTGAACGAGGCCTGAGCCTGAAGGCCATGGCTCATCTTCTTTGTGAACTCAAGCTCAAGGCCGTGATAGATAGAGCTGGAATCGAAGAGGGTTGGCGCCATGCGGCCAAAGTTCGGGTTGAGCACCGTGCCGCTGCCTGTAGGCAAAGGCCAGGTGTAGCCTTGTGGGGTGATGGTGGGCATGACGATTGAGGCGTCATCAATCTGAAGAATATTGTGGACGCCGCGGGAGCCTACATAAGCAATCATCACTGTTGCACTGGGTGCGATTTGGCGCTGGATATTGAAGTTCCACTGGAAAACGTAATTGCGCGGCGGCTTCTGCTCAATGTAGGCCACGCGCTCCGATTGCTGGGTGGCGGAGAGTGTCGCGAAGGCGCCGGTCGGAAATGAGCCGGCGGGAAGGTTGGACGCCCCGTTAGCTGAAAACGCGAACGGAAGAGTGCCATCGAGCGTCTGCCGGAGCGTGACCGGCAAAACCTGCACGTCGAACACCCCGAATCCGCCGCGAATAGACGTCTTGCCGTTATGGAACGGATCCCATGCAAAGCCTATCCTTGGCTCAAAGTCCTTGAGCGAGGGGTTAGCAAATAACGGTGAGCCCGTAAAGATTTGAGTGCCGGTAAAGCTGTGAAGGCTTGCAAGCTTGCCTTGCACCTCCGTCGGCACCGTCGCCATCTCATAGCGTAGTCCTGCGTTGACAGTTAGATTTGGGCGGAGGCGCATGTCATCCTGGACATACGCGCCGACTATACTCTCACGAATTCCTCGCGGCGTAACCGTACCTGGAATGTCTGAAGTAAACACGAACGGCCCGTCGATAGGGGTGTCGGTGAGGAAGTCACGGAGCGAAGCGAAGTCGAACTCTCCGCCGGGCCGGGAGCTTCCGAACTGGTTGTCTTCAATCCTCTCGATATTGGCGCCGAATTTAATAGAATGGATGCCTTTCGTCAAAAACACGTTATCGTACGCCTGCCAGTCATTCCAGCTAAACGTCTGCGGTTGGAGAGTGGATAGCCCGCCTGAAAAAAACGTCAGTCCAGGCACAGAGATGTTGCCGGCCGTCTCACCCGGCGCAAAACCTAATGCCGTGCTTGCCGCCAGCGGATTAATGGCCTTGCCGCCATTCGGGGCGCCTGCGAACTCACGATTGAAGCCTACTCGAAATGAGTTGATTAGGGTGGGGTTGAAGATATGGTTCTCCTCCAGGACTATGAACTGCCGGTTGGTCCCACTGAGGACATCCTTGTTCGCGAATTCATCAGTAAAAGAAGATGTGGCGTTATCGTAGGTGTAGGTGCCCGAAAGGTTGTCCGCAGATGAAAACGTATGGTCAAGCCGGACCGTGAAGTAGTTTTCGACTGCCGGTTGCGAACCGCTGAAGTTGTAGGGTGCTGTGTCCCCGGCGCCCGCCACGCAGGATGCAAACGGGCAGATAGCCGGACCGTTCGGCAAGGGGTAGAAAGCCAGGAACGGCTGCACCAGCGGGCTCACGCCGACATTCGTCGTAGTCGAGCAGTCGGGAGGATTACAAAGGTTCCCGGCTCGCGCCGCCAGTGATGGAACCTGCTGAAAATTGCTTAAGCCCAACTGCTGACGCAGGCCCTCGTAATCACCAAAGATAAAGGTTTTATCCTTTTGGATCGGTCCGCCTGCAGACGCTCCAAATTGATTGCGGCGGAACGGCGGCTTCGTAAGATTGCCGTAGTTGTCAAAAAAATTCGCTGCATCCAGATTGCTATTGCGCAGGAATTCATAGACATCTCCGTGGAATTGGTTGGTGCCAGAGCGGGTGATCGCGCTGACAACCCCGCCGGAGGTTCGTCCGTACTCTGCGGAGTAATTAGTCGTCAAAACGGTAAACTGCTCGACTGCATCCACACCAAGGTTGCCCCCTACGAGGCTGCCCGGCCCCTGGTTTGAATAGTCATTGATGCTGAGGCCGTCCACCAAGAAATTGTTCTGGCCGGGGCGCGACCCGCTAACAGTCAGCTCGGGACCTAATCCTCTGCCCAAACGATCGACAACATCCGTGGTGACACTGGGAAGATTCCGGATGATCGTTATCCCTGGCTGAAGAGTGGCCAAGTCGGTCCAGGAACGCCCGTTCAAGGGCAACTGGCGGACCGTGGTGGAATTCACATTGTCGCTGATCGTGGACGAAACCAATTGGACAGTCGGAGCGGCTGAAGTCACTTGAACCTGCTGGGTGACGGCGCCGACTTTCATGGTGAAATTCAACCTTTGCTGGGCGCCAACCGTAAGAGTGACGCCTCTCTGCACAACGGTTTCAAACCCTGGAGCGGTGGCCGTGACGTCGTACGTTCCGGGCAGTAAATTCGGAGCGTTGTAAATACCGCTTGCATTGCTCCTAGTAACGGTGGAGACTCCGGTCGATGTGTTCCTCAAAGTTAACTTTGCGCCGGGAATCACCGCGCCTGACACGTCCGTAATCGTTCCTGAAACCGTTCCGCCAACGACCTGGGAGTATAACGGGGAGGAAAGAAGATACACCAGCCCGGTGAACATAATAAGCCCTGTTAGTATCGTCGCTGGCCTAGCCTTGACTCGGCGAATATACATGGCACCCTCCTTTTTGGATTCCATCCTCGGTTATCATTAACAGCCGTTGAGTGCACGGTTGAAATCCTTCCGCTCAGTTGAACGCGGACCGATACCGCTCGATGCGCCGCGGCCTAGCCTCCAAAGCGCGCACCAAGTGCGGCCAGCGTCCACAAGTGTACATCAGCTTGGCCAGCGCAGCTTAAATAAAAATTAATAAATTATTACTTTTAACGGGCCCTTAGACTGATCTCAGTCTGCTGCTGTGTGCTTTAGGGTGTTGTCGAGCGCGGCATTGCTTGCAGGCGCCGCCATAATTGCCAGAGGAACGCGGGCAAAAGCGGCGCGGTCTGCTGCAAGATCGAGCACGTTGACCTGCATCCAGTAGCGCCCGGCGGGAAACCGGGTGAGAGGGATTTGGGCAAAGTAAGACGCACTTCCGTTTCCGGCACCATCAACTTTTGCCAGATATGGACCAGCTTCAGAAATTTGCGCGCCGTTGCGGAAAAAAACAAGCGCAAAGGAAGGCGCGAGAT
>JBOGJZ010000107.1:0-1717 GCA_050745645.1 Terriglobia bacterium
GTCATGTCGCGCCTCCTCTTCGCAGGAGGAGCCCTGATGCTTCTGACAATCGGCGGGCTGGTATTCTTCCTGGTTTATGGCAGGAGCCGGCACGGGGCAGCAGCAGCATAACGCCTGGAATTTCACCACGGTGCGAGGGATACTCGCTTGCCTGTTCCGCAATCGGCTACGAAGCGAGGTTATGATCCGGCGGATTCCTCTTCGTGGCATGGCTTGGGTCGCGGTCTTTCTGACGTTCTTTTTGAGCGGACCATCGCCGCTGCGCGGTTATTCGGTGCTCAGCCACGAGGCGCTTATTGATGCCGCCTGGGACCCGGTCATTGTTCCGCTTTTGCGCGCCCGCTATCCAAATGCCACGCCTGCCCAACTAAGAGAAGCTCACGCTTATGCCTATGGCGGCTGCGTGATCCAAGACATGGGCTATTATCCTTTCGGTGACCGTTTCTTCAGCAATTTGACCCATTACGTGCGAACCGGCGATTTCGTTGAAGCTCTCCTGAAAGACTCCCGCAACGCCGATGAGTATGCGTTCGCGCTGGGCGCCCTCTCACATTACATCGCGGATAATACCGGCCACCCCTTGGCGGTGAACCGCTCGGTTCCGGACATGTATCCCAAACTGCGGCGGAAATATGGAAAGCTCGTCACCTACGAGGAAGACCCTGGAGCGCATATCATGGTGGAGTTTTCCTTCGATGCGGTACAAGTGGCTGGCGCAGGCTACCTGCCCCGGACCTACCACAATTTCATCGGCTTCAAGGTGCCGGAACCGCTTCTCCAACGGGCGTTCCATGACACCTACGACCTGAAATTCGGCGGTTTTTCCTTGTACCGGGATTTTTCAATCAAAGTCTACGAAGTCAGCGCCAGCGAGATTATCCCATCCTTGACCCAGATTGCCTGGAAACACGAGAGAAAAAAGATCATCCGAGTGAACCCACGGGCTGCGCAAAGAAGATTCGCTTACAGGCTTTCACGAGAAAATTACGAGAGACAGGTAACAGCAGGGCGCAGAAATCGCAGGAGATTCTTTAGGCCGTGGAGCTGGCACTGGAAAACTACGGCAGAAGAGGCCAATGTTGGCTTGGTGGCGAGGCTTCTTGTGTGGACTGTTGAAGTGTTGCCGAAGATCGGGCGGCTGCGAACACTCAATTTTGCGCCGCCCACGCCCCAAGTTCAGGACATGTTTATCCGGAGCTTCGACGTGACGGTTGCCCGATATGAATCAGACTTGGCGAAAACGCGCTCGATAGACCTTGTCCTACCTGACAGGAACCTGGATACAGGCGCTCCGGCCGAGGCCGGCCGCTATGAACTTGAAGACAAAGCCTATGCCAAGTTGCTTTGCAAGCTCGCGAAGCGGCATTTTCGCGGCGTGACGCCGGGTTTGCGCCAAAACATCCTCGCCTTCTATGGAAATTTGAACGACCCCATCGCGACTAAACAAAGTCCCAAAAAGTGGCGGAAAGCGCTGCAAGAACTCGACGCGCTAAAAGCGGCGAATGTGCAGCAAGAGGCGGCGTCACGTTGATGCAGCCACAGAATCTGTGGTAATTGGCTGGCTGGGATGTCAAGAGAGCTTCGCGTGCCAATCGAACCAAAACAAGCGCCAAAACGAGCGTCCGCGACACCAGTGAAAGATTTCCATTGCCTCGGAAAAGGTGAGCCATCTGCCCAGGGTTCCTTCCCCCCAAGGGCCACTGCTGCTCTGTGGAAA
>JBOGJZ010000108.1:0-8951 GCA_050745645.1 Terriglobia bacterium
CTTCGGCACAGGCGGGAAACTGGGGGACGGCTAGAGCTTGCCGGTCCGGGAGCCATCTAGCTCACTAGCTGCGCGTTGGATGGCTGCGGCCTCCTGTTCCAGCACCGCGCCGGCCACCTGAATTTCGTGATTGGCCAGGAGCCAGTCCTTCTGGTCAATTGCGTCCCGCACGGCTGGCAACGATTCAGCGGCGTAGCCGGTGTAGAGGCCCGGGGCATAAAGCTCATGGTGATACCAGGGCCGCCCCGGGAGACCGCCCGGCGTGGTCAGCATCCGTTCGGACTGAAGCAGCGTCTGATTGACCTTGCTCAGCACGGCATCGGAAAGCGGCGCTCCGCCGGGAGCTTCGGCGCGACTGGCGGCTGCTCTATAGACCTCGGCGCTATGCTCGAGCGCTTGTGCTCCGATGTCAATCGGAGTGAAATCCAGATCGGGCGGAACGACCTGTGGCTTGGGCGCCACGAAGGGCATGAGCGGGTCCGCCACCGCTTCAAAAACTCCTTCCTGGATTTCACGGTTGCGTTCCTGTGCCTGCTCGCGCTGGGCGTTGAAACCAGTTTCGAGATCATTCGCGTAATCCTTCACAGCGCGGGCAAGATCAGTGAAGTCATAAGGCAGCACGTCAGCATCGGCCAGCCGCAGCACAGTTATCCCGGCCAACTGAGCAAGCGCTCTGCCATAAAGAAAGCCAGGATCTCCAAAGTTGCTCATCCAGTAGTAATCGTCATAAGCGGAGTGATAGATGCCCACGCTCCCTCCGTGGCCGCCGAATTGCATGTTGAGCGAGGCAATCCCGAGATGATCGATAAATGCGGAGTAGTCGGAGCCGGAGCCGAGTTCCCCGATCCGCAGATCACTCCCGCCCCGCAATGCTTCGCGCTTTGCGTTTGACCGGGCGTGGGCGATACGGTACAGCCGGAGCCGCGTTTCCACGGACATCCTCTTTGCCGGATCTGGGACGATCTCGGCTACCTGGTTCACCAGTTTCTCGAGTGAATCTGATCCATCCACGCTTAAATAACCGCGCCCATTTGAATCTGAGTTGATGTAGGCAGCGGCGTGCTGGCTTAATTCTTGCGCGTGTTCCTCCACCCATTCCGTTGAGCCGAGCAGCCCTTCTTCTTCGCCGTCCCACGCGCAGTAAATGATCGTCCGCTTGGGTTTCCATCCTTCATTCCTGAGTTCACCGAGCGCCTGCGCCTCTGCAAGCATGGCCGTTAGGCCCGAGAGCGGGTCTCTCGCGCCGTTCACCCAGGCATCTTCATGATTTCCACGAATGATCCATTCGTCTGGATACACCGACCCTGGAATTTTGGCAATGACGTCGTAAATTGGCTTGATATTCCAGTTCGACGCCAGCTTCAGATGAACACGCGCCGGGCCGGGCCCGACATGGTAAGTGATCCCCAATGCCCCTCGCCAGCCTGCCGGGGCGACGGGGCCTCCGAGGGCCTGAAGCAGCGGCTCGGCGTCTCCGTAAGAGAGCGGAAGGACAGGGATTTTCATGATGGTCTTCGCGTTCTTTATGGCTAGCCGGTGCGCGTGCAGCGTGGCTCCGATACCGGGTGTGAGCGGATCACCCGGATACAGAACCATGTCCATCACGCTCCCGCGCTGTACCCCCCAGCGCGGCCGCCAGGGACCCTTGGGAAATACGTTGCCTTTCCAGTAGCCATCGTCGCGCGGATCAGAGTAGATCAGGCAGCCCGCCGCGCCGTGCTCGGCGGCGAGTTTTACCTTGAGGCCTCGCCAGCCATTGCCATATCGAGCGATCACGATGTCATGCTTCACAGAAATCCCCATCTGCGCGAGACGGTCGTAATCAGGTTTTGTGCCATAGTTAACGTACACTAAAGGCGCGGTGACATCGCCATCCGCCGCGTACATGTTATAGGTCGGGAACTGAAGCTGGTGCTGGTTTGAAGTGGGATCTCCAGGAATCGTGGGTTCTTCCAGCCGGGCTTTGTACGTGGTAGGTGACACAAGCTCAACCAGGCGCTGCCTGGGCGTGGGCAGCAGAACGTAGAACGTCTCGATGTGGGCGTCCCACCCCCATTTCTTAAATTGCGCCAGAATCCATTCGACGTTCTGCTTGTCGCGCGCCGAACCGGCAGTATGTGGAAAGGCGGAAAGATACTTATCGGCTGCGTTAATGCTTTCGGCATTGGGCAGCGCCCGAAATTTTCTTTCCCACTGCTCCTCGGTATGGGAGGATGAAGACCCCGCAGGCGGAGCAGGAGCTTGAGAAGCGCTTAACAAGACCAGACATCCGGCAGACAGTATCAGTGCCGCCGTCATCGCATGAACTCGCGTCATAATCCCCTCCGAAAATAGGCTTCACGGTTGTTTGGCAGGATGTCATGTGGGCCCTCCACCTGTCATTCTGAGCGGAGCGAAGAATCTCGCGGTAAACTCCGCGAAGCAGCGGCTTGCCGTATTAGCAATAAATGGATTCCCGTCTCTCGCGGGAATGGCCGTTCTCAAAGGCGGCGCTGTCATTCCCGCGAAGGCGAATTCAGGAGGCGAGCGGCGAATCGCGGCGCCGGCTAAAGCGGCAGTGAAACCTGAAATGTGGTGCCCCGGCTCACTTCGCTCGAAAAATGAATGGTTCCGTCGTGCAGCTCGATGATCCGGTATGTCATAGCCAGACCGATGCCGCTGCCTTCCGGCTTGGTAGTGTAATACAGGGAGAAGATTCTGTCGCGGGCTTCTTCTGGGATTCCAACGCCCTGATCCACAATCTCCAAATCCACAGTCTTTGAGCCAGCGCGCGGCCTGACGCGGAGCTCTCCACCCTGCGGCATGGCTTGGCAGCCATTGAGGACCAAGTTGAGCAAGGCCTGCTTCATGAGGTCTGGGTCCACGCGAAGGCGAGGGAGATTTCCATTCGGCTCAAGGATAAGTTTCACGTTGTACTTTTGGGCCTGTGGAGCCGCCAGCACAAAGACCTCCTGGACCAGACCGGCAAGGTCCGTTGGGGCGCGACGAATCTCTATCGGCCGGGCAAAGTCGAGGAAGGTTTTCACCACGCGGTCCAGGCGCCGTATCTCCTGGGCAAGGATGTCAAGCTGTGGCTTCACGGCTTCATCCTGGCCTGCGAGCCTTGACCGGAGGATTTCGACCTGCAGGATCATTGCGTTCAGGGGGTTCTTCACTTCGTGGGCAACGCCCGAAGTAAGCCTGCCTACCGCTGCCAGCTTCGTGGCCAGCCCAATTTGATTTTCAAGCTGGGCGCGAGTGCCTGTATCCCGGAGAGTCACAAGGCTGGCTATCTGACGTCCATTCTCGCGGACGAAGTGTGTTGTAACCGAGACGCGCGGAGTAGCTGTATTTCCGGGAAGATCAAACGTCTCTCCGGATAGCGATCTTCCTGCCGAAAACGCCTCGCGCAGCGCGTTATTGAGGGGATCGTTCCTCGCGAAAATCTGCGACGCGGTGGAGTGCACTAACTGCTCCGCGGGAACTCCTAAAAACCGGGAAGCGGCGGGCGTAGCCAGTACGAGCCGGTCATCGCCGCTAAACAGCAGCAAGCCGTCCGCCAGGTTGGCAAGGAGTTGGCCCAGGTTTTCTTGCAGCGCCAGGTATGCGGCCTTCTCGCCCCGAATGTGCTCTCCGAGTAAATTCAGCTTGCTGGAAAGAATGCCCCATTCGTCTTCCCGCCGCACCTTCACGGGCTCTGTGAACTCGCCGCGCGACAGGCGATCGACGCTTTGCGAAATTACCGCAAGCGGCCGGAGCACTCGAAAAGATAACAACCCTGCGGTCAACGTCGCCAAAACGATTACTAAGGCCGCGAGTAGCAGCGCTCCCCGCAGGTGGGGCGTCACTTGCGCGCCTAGAAACACGGTGGAGACCCCGACTCGGACGTCGCAGAATCTCCGGTGTTGCATCTCCAGCGGCAGCACCACCTCATAGACCTGCGGCGCGCCGTAAATCAGGCGAAGCTGTTGTGCCAGCGGAGCGTGAAGCAGCTTTGAAAGCCGTGGCGCCGGCGCGAGTTTGCCGCCGATTAGCGTGGGATCGTTGTCGGCCAACACCATGCCTTGGGTATTGGTTAGAGCTACATAGTCGATAACCGGCGAGTAGGCTACCGCTGATTGCATGAGAGAACTCAAACCGGCGTCCTGGCTGAGTTGTACCTGAATGAACGCCCGAACTTCGTTGAAGTCCGAGGCGTCAATATAAGATGGAATACGGGTGGCAGCCACTACCGCCCGGGCGCGGGAGTACGTTTCATCACGGATATAGGTCCCAACCTGCTGAATTCCCTGGAGCGTTTGACGCACGGAGTTAACCAGATACACCGCAGAGGTCGCGAACACCACCAAAAGCACCAGAAGTGAAATGAGCGCCGTTAGCTTAAGTTTGAGGCTGACTCTCATATTCTTTGAGCTTGTTGTGGAGGGTCTTCAGGCTAATCCCCAGGATTTCAGCCGCACGGGTCTTGTTGTTGTGAGTAAACGCGAGTGTCTCGCGTATGAGAAGGCGCTCGGCGTCCGCCACGGTCATGCCAGCGCGAAGCATCCGATCATTATCAGGGATTGCAGGGGCGCTGTGTCCGAATTCCGGAGCCAAGTCGAATTGCGTCAGCATCTCGCCCGAACACACCACCACCGCCCGCTCTAGTGTGTTGCGCAACTCGCGGACGTTTCCCGGCCAGGCATAGCGGCGGAATAGATCGAGCACGCCGGCTTCCACGATCCTTACGTTTTTGTGATGCTTGCGGTTGAGGTCTTCGAGCAGAGTTTCCACGAGGGAGTCAATATCCTCCAGGTGCTCTCGCAGAGGCGGCATCACGATTTGGACGACGTTCAGCCGGAAGTAAAGGTCACTGCGCAGTTGACCCTTGGCTACCGACTCTTCGGGCGCCTTATTCGTGGCCGCAAGCACCCGCACATCCGTCAAGATCTCGGCTTTGCTGCCAAGCCTTCGAACCCTGGAATCTTCCAGCACCCTCAGGAGCTTTGCCTGTGTCGGCAACGGCATTTCGCCAATCTCATCAAGCAGCAGCGTACCTCCGTCCGCCAGCTCAAAGCACCCGGCGCGCCGGTCTGTGGCGCCTGTAAACGCCCCTTTTTCGTGCCCGAAAATTTCGCTTTCCATCAAGCTTTCCGGAATTGCTGCGCAATTAACGGCCACGAAATGGTTCATACGGCGCGGGCTCAGAGTGTGGATGGTGCGCGCGGCCAGTTCCTTGCCCGTGCCACTCTCACCTGTGATGAGCACCGAGGCGCTAGATGGCGCCACCTGTGTGATCAGAGACATGACCTCGTGCATTTTTTTTGACCGGCCCACCAAGGTCCCGAGAATGCCGGCGTCTCGTAGGCGGCGCTGCGCGATTTCCAGTTCGCGCTCATTGAGACGCCGCTCCAGGCAGTTGCGCAGCTCCACTTGCAATTTTTTTGCGTCCAGCGGTTTCTCGAGAAAATTGAAGGCGCCGAGCTTCGTCGCCTCCACCGCTTCTTCAATTGTCCCTTGGCCGGAGAGCATGATGAAGGTCGGACTAGGCTGGGAATGCCTCAACTCACGCAGCAAATCCATGCCACCCATCTCTGGCATGCGCAGATCGCAGATGACGACGGAAGGGTTCAAGAACGGGATCTTTTCCAGCGCCTGCCGTCCATTGGCCGCCGTATCTGCCTCATACCCCCAGTTGCGGAGCAGAGTGGCCAATCCCTCCCGTTCGTGCGTCTCATCGTCGACAATCAGGACGCGAGCATCCTGGCTTGGTCTCATCGCCATAGTTTTTCTTGAAAAGTTCCCGAGGAGGTTGCCCACTTCTCCACCCGACGGCTCGCCGCTACCCCAGCAGCAAAGCCATCGCCTACTTTGCATTATAACCGGCCTTGAACGGCTGCACAGAATGTCTTGATAATGGCCCGAAGCCGGGGCAGCCACTGGGCGAGACAAATACCTTTTTGGTCGTGGGATGGGTTGGAGAGGCGCAGCGGGTTCTACGAAGCGCCACCGTTGCGCCGGACGAGCTTATCCACTGTTTCGATGAGAGCGTTGAGCTTATAGTCAGTTCTCGACTGGGATTCCGCTAACTCCCTGATCCGCCGGTCGGTCTCTTCGCCATGATGGGCAAGCGAGAGGCTGACATCCACCAATTGGCGGATCATGCCGGTATTTGATTGAATCTGGCGCGAATTCTCGGCAAGCTGGCGCGAATTCTCGGCTATTTGTTCATCCCGTTTTTGGCTCGCGGCTTCATGCTTAGCCTGCATGTCCAGGATGAACTGCATGGTTTGTTCGATGTTCATATTCCAAATTATACTCCAGCGGAGGTAGGACCTATTGCTGTTAGCCTTGCTCGCTAGCCATGCGCAGAGGTTTAGGCTGGCAAGCCGGCATCGAGGATGGTGCGGATTTTATCTGCGATGGCGTCGGCTGAAAAGGGCTTTTGAATGAACTGCGCGTCTTCTTCTAACACCTCCGCGCTGCCGATTCTGTTGCCTGCGTAGCCTGTCATATAAAGCACTTTGGTCTCGGGGTGGAGCGAGGCAATCCGGCGAGCCAGTTCCCGGCCGTTCATTTGAGGCATGACGACATCGGTGAGCGCCAGGTGAATGGGCTGACGCCAGTTCGCGCACACCGCGAGCGCTTCCTCACCGTTCTTGGCTTCCAGAATTCGATAGCCTTTTGAGCGCAGGGCCCGTCTCAAGAGTTCACGGACCGACTCTTCGTCTTCCACAAGCAGAATTGTTTCGTTCCCGCGATGCGGAAGTAGGGCAGCTTCAAAGGTTTTCGCCGGGCTGGCGGCTTCATCGACCCTTGGCAGATATATTGTGAACGCGGCGCCCCGGCCCGGCTCACTGTTTAGCCATATATAACCGCTGCTCTGCTTGATGATACCGTACACGGTGGATAATCCAAGGCCGGTTCCTTTTCCTTTCTCCTTGGTTGTGAAAAACGGCTCAAAAGCGCGAGACCGGGTTTCGGGGTCCATACCGCAGCCTGTGTCCGTGATTTCAAGCAGCGCGTAGGCGCCGGGCTGCACGCGGACCCCTTCTGAGGTAAATCCTTCCTCCACGGTCACGCTGGAGGCTTTGAGCTTCAGGCTTCCGCCATGGAGCATCGCGTCACGAGCGTTGATGGCGAGGTTCAGGATCACTTGTTCGATCTGCGAAGGGTCCGCCTTGATGCGGCACGGCACGGCTCCGGGAACGGTTGTCAGTATGATGTCTTCACCGATCACGCGGCGCAGGATCTTCTCCATGTCTAGAATCACCGTGTTCAGATCGAGCACCTGCGGAGACATCACTTGCAACCGGCTGAAGGCCAATAGTTGCCGCGTCAGGGAGGCGGCGCGCTCGCCCGCCTTCTTGACCTCAGAGATGTAGCGGCGGAGCAGACTATTCCGCGGCAGCTTCTCAAGCGCCATATCGCTGTATCCCAGAATGGCGGTGAGTAAATTATTAAAGTCGTGGGCCACGCCGCCTGCCAGCCGCCCCACCGCTTCCATCTTCTGCGCCTGAAAGAGCTGCTCCATCAACTGTCTTCGTTCGGTGATGTCCCGGTAATTTATGACCACCGCCCTAACGCTTGGTTCCTCCAGCAGGTTTGTGCCTAGCGCTTCAATCCATCGCCACGTCCCATCCTTGTGACGGTAACGGACTGGAGTTGAGACCGAGGTAAAGGGATTTTGAAGCAGCTTTTTGAATATAGCCAGGGTCTCGCCGATGTCTTCGGCGTGGACCAACTCAAAAATGTTCTTTCCCTTTCGCTCTTCGAGCGAGTAACCGAAAATTGGGCTTACGGCGTGGCTTGAATAGAGCACCTTGCCCTGTGCGTCTACCAGCGAGATAGCGTCCGAACTCTTCTCGACCATCGCCCTGAACCGGTTCTCGCTTTGCTGCAGAGCTTCAACGGCGCGCTTCCATTCTGTGACGTCGGCGAGAGTCCCTTCGATGACCGGAGCCTGAGTATCGTTCTTCAAGATGCTGGCGTTCGCCAATACTGACATGGATTGTCCGTCATGGCGGCGTAATTGCAGATCAATGTTGCTGACGAAATTTTGCTTTTGCAGGAGCTCCTTCAGGCGGCAATACTCGCTCCCGGTCAAGATTTCCTCGAGCGTATGCTGCCGGGCTTCTTCGCGGCTGGCGTACCCGAATATGCCCGCGCACGTCTCATTCACATCCAGGAGACGGCCATCGAGCGAGGCGCGGAAAACACCCGCCACATTGCGTTCAAAAAGCGCCCGGTACCGCTCCTCGGACGCTTGCTGAGCCTCGCGGGCGGTGCGCGCCTGTCCGTTCAGAGCTTTCATTTCGAGCGTCTGCCGTGCAAGGCGCGGGAGCCGGTAGAGTTCTTCTGGGGAGAGGTAATCCAGCACACGTTTACCAGCATGGCCGAAACCGTTCACCGCACCGGGATGCTTCGTCAGTAAGACCAGTGGGATGGAGGGTTGCATGCCCTGAAGCGCATCGGCTAATTCCGTCAAGGCCTCCGGCGCCGTTTCAGCAAGAGCTAAGTCGTAGGATTTCGAGGCCAGCGCGTCTTTGAAGCCAGTGGGTGACGCAACGCCATCAATGGCAGGTGAAAAGCCCGAAGCAGATAGCGTTGCCGCGCAGCGCTCTGCCAGATGGCTGTCTCGCGTGAGTACAAGAAGACTAATCGGTTGTTCCGGTGCTGAAACGCCGCCCTCGATGAGCGATGGCTCGCTCCCGGCGCGGTTCAGCCCTTGTTTCATAGCGACAAAGTACTATGCAAAGAGATCCATTGTCAATCAGCCTATTGTTACAAAGTTATCTGTCAGGTAGTTTATCTGCACGGTCCTTGTATATCAGAGTTTGCCGGCACACCCTTTCACACCTTAAGCACAAGCAGGAGGAGTATGTAAATCCACAGCCCGTACATGAAGTGCCAGTAGACCGCCGTGGCGTCTAGAAGTTCCCGCCGCCGGAATCCCGACGCAATTTTGCGCCCCTGGAAGACGACCGCGAGCA
>JBOGJZ010000109.1:0-4794 GCA_050745645.1 Terriglobia bacterium
GGCTGGTTTTTTTTGACGGGGAGGAGGCGCTTAAGTCCTGGTCTTCGACCGACAGCCTTTACGGCAGCCGCCAGTTGGTGGGCAAGCTTACCGCCGATGGCGAACTCAGCCGCATCAAGGCAATGATTCTGGTGGATATGGTCGCCGACGCGAATCTGGACATCCGCCGGGATTACAACTCCACTCCCTGGCTTAGCGATCTGCTGTTCCACACCGCAGACCACCTCGGGTATGCGCGCTACTTTTTAGGGAATCAACTCACCGCCATCGACGACGATCACGTGCCTTTCGTGAATGCAGGCGTTCCCGCAGTGGACGTGATCGATCTTGATTATGGCCCTCACAACAGTTACCACCACACCGCGCAGGACACTATTGATAAGTGCAGCCCCCAGAGCCTGCAAATCGTGGGCCGCGTAGTGACCGCCATGCTCAACGCCCTCGAATATTCTCCCCGCTTCCGGTAAACCCCCCGGCGCCAGCAATCAACGCAAAAACCGCGCCCCGGCACGAGGCTGTGGTCAAGAATCTCGAATGCTGGAGATGTGATATTGTATTGCGCAACCGGTGAGCGTCTCTTGCGGCGCCGGACACTCCAAAACATTCAGAGGAGGATATTCTCGATGAACAAGACGCTGACGTTGAGCTTGATTGCCGTGCTGGCCGTTTCGCCGCTCGCTTTCGGTCAGAAAATCGGCAAAAACTCTGTGAACAGCAAGCTGGAGCAAGAGCTTTGGAAAGTCGATCAGCAATGGCTCGAGGCCGCCAGAAACAAAAAGCTGGACGTCCTGCAGGAACTGTGGACAAGCCAGTTTTTTGAAATCAATAGTGGCGGAACGGTTCCCGATAAGACAGAGCAACTGGACCGCCTGAAAAACCGAGAGGTGAAGCCTGACCGCGGAGCATTCCCATCTGATTTCAAGCTGCGAGCCGTCTACGGAAATTTCGCCTTGGCGACGGATCATACAACACTAAAAGGGTCGTTCTTAAATGGCCACGACTTCAGCGGCGAGTACCGCGTGCTGCGGATGTTTGTAAAGGAGAACGGGAAGTGGCGAGTCGCCGGAGCAGCCATGGTGCCGATCGTGCCGCAATAGAGCCAAAGCAATTTTTCTTCACACGAGCAGATAGCGCAGAGCTTGTCCACACCAAGCTCTGCGCTGCAAAGTCGTGGACTCTTGGTTTTTAGCAAGGCTTTAGGAATTTGTCATTCTGAGCCGATTCGTTCCTGTCGCTGTCATTCTGAACGAAGCGAAGAATCGCACGGTAAAATCTGCGAGGAATGGGGCTGTGCAAACAAAAAAGTTGCGCGCTTTTTCCCTAGTAAGCTCGGGACCGCCTACGCCTCCTCGGAATGACAGGCCGGATGGAGTTTTCAGCAACCTTCCAAACGGCCGCGGCCTTTGTCGGGGTGGTGTGCTGGGCGGGGAATGATTCCAAGCGGAGATCAGCGATATCTGGCTTGAGTATCGGCGGATTGTCCTTGACGGTGAACAGGGAGTCGACCTTTTTCTCTTCGACCCAATAGCGGGCGGTCTTTTCCTGCGTGCTCAATTCATTTTCCTCTTCCACCGGACGCAACTGGCAAATTTTTCGTTGACCTTCACCAGGGTCTGACTCAGCGCCTGAAACCTGTGGAACTCCGCCACCTCACGCTGCGCCTTCCACAAAGCGGCCCGGCTGGAGAACGTCTCTGAGACCGTCCTGCCTTGAGCCTTACGGCTGATGGCAGCGGTAGTTAACTTTCCCACAAGGGCCCAAAATGGCGGTAATCGAACCCCGGCGAAAATCTCCCAATCCCGCTGTCCCCTGCGCCACCTGGTATCTTTGATTTTCCAACTGAGAAAGAGTCTCGATTATAAGCCTCCTTACTCTAACGTATATATACGTTAGGCTTTATACCATCAAAAAAGAGACTCTTCAAACTTCAACTTCTGTGTCGCGCACTCATGCCTCCTTGACTTGTTTTCACAGGGTCCCCTAGGATGAAAGATTGGCGTATCGTATCAACTCCCCGCAAGGGCAGGCAGGGGCAATGATTGACCGGATCAGCGTGCGCGGTGCGCGGCAACACAACCTGAAAAACATCAACGTGGAAATCCCCCGCGACACTCTTACGGTGGTCACCGGACTGAGCGGATCGGGAAAATCCAGCCTGGCTTTCGATGTGATCTACGCCGAGGGCCAGCGCCGCTACGTGCAAACGCTCTCCGCCTACGCGCGCCAGTTTCTTGATCAGCTTGAGCGGCCGGATGTGGATTCCATCGAGGGTCTGAGCCCAGCGATTTCCATTGAGCAGAAGACCACCAGCCGCAGCCCTCGCTCAACGGTGGGCACCATCACAGAAATCTACGACTTTCTTCGCCTGATGTACGCCTCCATTGCCGAGCCGCACTGCCACCGCTGTGGCCGGCCGATTTCGCGCCAGACCACCGATCAACTGGTTGCAACCATCATGGACCTCGCCCGGAATGGCGGCGCGGCGGAACGAGTGATGATCCTTGCGCCGGTCGTGCGCGGCCGCAAAGGCGAGTTCAAGAAGCTATTTGAAAAGCTGGCGCAGGAGGGCCTGGTTCGTGCGCGCGTAGACGGCCGCCTTCGTCAACTGGACGAAGACATTCAGCTTGACCGCCGCCGCAACCATACTATTGAAGCCGTCGTGGACCGCCTCTTAATCAAGCCCGGTATCGAGGCTCGCCTCGCCGCCTCAATCGAGAGCGCCATGAAGCTGGCGCAAGGGCTCGTGCAGGTTGCCGTGGTGAATGGTGAAGAGCGCCTTTATTCACGGGAGTCCGCCTGCGCTAACTGCGGTATCAACATACCGGCGCTTGAGCCACGTTCGTTTTCATTCAACAGCGTCTACGGGGCGTGCGAAGCCTGTAAGGGCCTCGGCAACCGCTATTCATTTGATCCTGCCAAAGTCATTGGGGATTGGTCGCGGCCGCTTCTGGACGGCGGTCTCGGCCCCGGTGCAAGCTCGTCCGTCATGCGCCGCATGCTGGTCCACGCTGCAGACGCCTACGGGTTCGATCTCAAGACGCCGTTTAATCAGTTGACACACCGGATTCAAAACATCTTGCTTTATGGCGAAAGGTCAAGAGGGTTGCCCTCAGCCTCAAAATTTGTGGGCATTATTCCATTGCTCGACCGTTGGTACGCGGAAACAAACTCAGAGGCTTATCGCGGGTGGTTCGAGCAGTACATGTCGGCTTCGCCTTGTACCGCCTGCGAAGGGAAGCGCCTTCGCCCGGAAAGCTTGGCAGCCAAGGTGGCGGGCCTTTCGATTGCCGATTTCACGGCGCTTCCCGTCCATCGCGAACTCGAAACGGCGCGAGCCATGAAACTGAGACCGCGCGAGGAGATTCTAGCCCGGCGCATCGTCAATGAAATTTGCGAACGCCTGGAATTCCTCGACCAAGTGGGGTTGGGTTACCTCAGTCTGGACCGCTCCGCCGCATCGCTTTCAAGCGGCGAGAGCCAGCGAATCCGCTTGGCTACCCAGATCGGCTCAAAATTGCGCGGCGTCCTTTACGTGCTCGACGAACCCAGCATTGGCTTGCATCCCCGGGACAATCTGCGCCTGCTTTTGACGCTGGAGCGTCTGCGGAACCTGGGGAACACAGTGCTCATCGTCGAGCATGATGAAGAGACCATCCGGCGCGCCGATTACGTCATCGATCTCGGTCCCGGCGCGGGGCAACGCGGCGGATACGTGGTCGCTTCTGGCCCCCCGGAGCGAATCGAAGCAACCCCCGAATCGCTGACAGGCCAATATCTCTCCGGTCAGCTTGCTATATATGTGCCCAGCGCTCGGCGCAAGTTAAATGGAAAACGTGTTTCGGTTCTCGGCGCGCGCGCCAACAACCTGAAGAACATCGACGTGCATTTTCCTGTTGGCGTACTGATCGTGGTGACAGGCGTTTCCGGCTCTGGAAAATCAACCTTGGTAAATGACATTCTCCACCGCGCCATGGCCGCGAAGCTCTATCGTGCGCTGGAGGAGCCGGGCGAACACCGGGCGATCCATGGCGCCAGCAACGTGGACAAGGTGATTGCCATTGATCAATCGCCCATAGGGCGGACGCCGCGCAGCAATGCCGCTACTTATACCGGCGTCTTCACCCCAATCCGCGAGATTTTTGCCATGCTTCCGGAATCGCGCCAGCGCGGTTATCGCGCCGGGCGATTCAGCTTCAACGTCAAGGGCGGCCGCTGCGAGACTTGCCGGGGCGATGGCATGCGTCGCATCGAGATGAATTTTCTGCCTGATGTTTTCGTCACTTGTGAAACCTGCCGCGGCCGCCGCTACAACTCTGAAACGCTAGCGGTGAAATACAAAGGAGCTTCCATCGCCGACCTGCTTGAGATGACCGTGAAGGATGCTCTACCGCTGCTTGAGAATATTCCCATTGTCCGCCAGAAACTTGCCACGTTGGATGACGTTGGCCTCGGCTACATACGCCTCGGCCAACCAGCCACCACTCTTTCCGGCGGCGAGGCGCAGCGAATCAAACTGGCGCGCGAACTGAGCCGGCGTCAAAGCGGCCGTACGCTCTATATCCTGGACGAGCCAACCACCGGCCTGCATTTTGATGACGTGAAGCAACTGCTCAACGTGCTTAATCGATTGACAGACCTGGGCAACACCGTCATCATCATCGAGCACCACCTGGATGTCATTAAGCAGGCGGATTGGATTATTGATCTTGGACCCGAAGGAGGCGATCAAGGAGGCCGCGTCGTCGCTCAGGGCCGCCCGGAAGACGTGGCGAAAAACGAGAAGTCTCACACCGG
>JBOGJZ010000110.1:0-7108 GCA_050745645.1 Terriglobia bacterium
ACCTAGCCCAGAGCACAGCTTGAAAAATACCGGAAACCTGAATACAACGGCTAGCTCCGGGCGCTAATCCAAGCGAATGAAGCGGCACGGAGTCCGCTGTTACCTTGAGGAGGGGCCAAGCGCCTCCCTTCACCAGCGATTCAGGGAACCGCTTTCGCATTTCTGGGTAACAAATCTATGCGCCGAGGTTACACCGACTTCAGTGAACTGCCGGAACGGCAAGCCGGTCAGCCGATGAAGTCCCCGTATTGCAAGGCCGTCAATCCTTGTTGTTCTGGCAAGCGCCTTAAGTGGCCGTTAAGCGCCAACTTGGGCCGTAGTCATCCCCGCGAAAGCGGGAATCTAGTACGAACCCATTGCCGGCGCGTGAATTCCCGCCTACGCGGGAATGACGGCCCTCAGTATGGCAACCAGCTTGGTCGCGGCCATAAGGCCGCGCTGTGCTTTCTGCTGATTCTTACGGTTCTTCTAGTCCTGATGCCGGCAGTAACGCACGCGCAGGAAAGTTCCCCGGAGTTCCACGTAACCAATTACACAATCAACGCCACGCTCTTTCCGAGCATCCATACGATTTCCGCTCGGGCTGCAATTGAGGTAATTCCTCAGAATCAGATCACGGCGCTGAATTTCACTCTGGACAGCGCCCTTCGCGTCCAGAGCGTGGCCGGTCCGGGGGGGCAAGCCATTCAGTTCCAGCAAGAGGGCGTGACGCTTTCCCTCTCGTTGCTTAATCCCCTTCCTGCCAACCAGCCAACCATTCTGACTGTGAGCTATCGCGGCATGCTGGCTTCTGCTGACGGCAGCCCGGTTGAAGGCCTGAAGCTCTCCTACATCAGCCAGGAAGGCAGCTATCTTCTCTACCCATCCTGCTGGTTCCCCGTCCGCGGAGATGGATTGGACCGTTTCACCTCAACGATTCATATTACGGCGCCGGCAGGTCAAACCGTGATTGCATCCGGGCAAGCTGACCCACCCCAGACCACCGCTGACGGCATCCTTTACAGCTTTCACTACGACCGGCTCTCATTTCCAGGGACCGTGATTGCCGGCCCTTACGTTTCACAGCCGACCTCTGCGACCGGAGTTGATGTCACCTTTTATCTCAAGAAGAATGACGCCGGATATGCCGCCGCGTACGGCGCAGCCGCCAAGGACATCCTGAGCTACTACGCCTCGAATTTTGGCATCCTCCCCACGAAGCGCTTGGCCATCGTGGAAATTGATAACGGAACCGTTGGAGGTTACTCGGCGCCCGGAATGGTCGCTCTCGCGGCGCGAGGATTCACCAACCCGGTAGATACGGACCTCCTGGCGCATGAGATTTCCCACCAATGGTGGCGTTGCCTGGTAAGCCCGGCCACGGCAAACGACGCTTTCTTAGACGACGGCTTAGCGACCTACTCAGCAGCCCTGTACATTCAGAACGCCGAGGGCGAGACCGCGTTCGAAGACCAGATGAATCAGATTTCCGTTGAAGCGCTCACCCACGAAAATGTCGCGCCCATCGCGCAAGCAGGCAGACTCCATCCCTTTTCATCGGAATATCAGTCGATCGTGTTCGATAAGGGAGCGATGGTGTTCCACATGCTGCGCTGGGTGATTGGCAACTCCGCTTTTTTCGCGACGTTGCAAGCTACGGCGCGGCAGTACGCATGGAAGTCCATCACCACTTCGGAATTTCAGAAACTCGCGGAGCAAAGCAGCCATCAACAACTCACTTATTTCTTCGCGCAATGGGTGGATTCAACCGGTGTTCCGCAGTTCAAGGACCAGTGGGCTATTTACCGCACTCAGCACGGCTATCAAGTGGTAGGAAAGATGCAACAGAATCTGGATATCTTCCGGATGCCGGTTGAGGTCCGGGTCTATGTCCGCGGGTCAAAGCCGGTAAATGAGCGGATCGACATGGTGGGTACGACAGCGGATTTCACGATCAACACTCCGTTCTACCCGGACAAGGTCGTCATCGACCCGGCAAGCTCCATTCTCAAATTTACTCCCAACACCAAGATCAAGGTTGAGATGGCCCGGGCCGACCAACTCGCTCAGGCTGAAGAGTATTTTGCCGCCATCGACGAATATCGCGCGGTGTTACAGGACAACCCCAACAATTCACTCGCGCACTTCCGCATTGGAGACATTTTGTTCAAGCTGCACAACTACAACGCATCCCTGGAGGAGTTCCAGAACGCCCTTAACGGCGATCTCAACCCGAAATGGGTGGAGGTCTGGAGCTATCTCAAGATCGGCGAGATTTTTGACGTAACGGGACAGCGTGACCGCGCGCTGAATGAATACGAGCGGGCGCTCCATACCAATGACAACAGCCAGGGCGCCCTGGATCTTGCTAACCGCTACATCCAGAAACCATTCAGCGCGCAAACCAACCAGCTCGGCTAAACTGGAGGCCGGATTCACTTGGGCGGCGGCCCTTGCGTCACCTGCGCCAGGCCATCCGGCCTCACCCACTTTGCAAACGCCGCCTGCACCTGCTGACCCGTCAACTTCACGTATCGGCGCGCCGCCAGGACCGGCTCGTCGAGCGGAAGACCAAGACTGGAAAACGATATCCAGTCGCCGGCAATGCTGTCCACGCTCGCCTCTGAGAGCGGAATTTCACGAAGCAGGAGCGCCTTCGCCTGCCGCAAATCGTGCGGCGTGACGGGAACCGTTTCCATGCTTTTGAGGTCTCGCACAATAATGGCGCGCGCTTTAGATACGTTCGGCGGATCGCAGCCGTAGTCGAACCGGTAAATCGTGCGCGTTCTGCCCACATCGAGCGAGGATGAAACGTAGTACACCAGGCCCGTATTCTCGCGGAGGTCCTGGTAAAGCCGGCTGGCGTAAAACCCGCCGCCGAGCACATGATTGCCGAGATTGAGGGCGTAGTAGTCCGGGTTAAAGCGGTTTAAGCCCAATGCTTCGGCCAGCGTCACTTGCACCTGCACACGGCTCGAATCCGGCACGATCGTGGCGGAAACATGGTTCGGAGGCACTGGGGGAAGCGTCACCGGCGGCTTGGGACCGCCAGCCCGCCATCCGCCAAAGTATTTCTCAACGACGGCCTTGGCGTGCGCTGGATCGACGTTGCCAATAACCACAATGGTCGATAAATCGGGGCGAAAAACTCGCTGATAATAGCTCTTCACATCCTGTAGCGTCAGCTTTGAGAGCGTGGCCGGCGTCGTCTGGCGCAGCGTCGGGTCGCCCTTAGGAAACAAGGCAATGCGCACCGCGCGGGAGGTCAGATAGTCCGGGCTTTCGAGCCGCCCCGCAGCTGCGCGCGCGAGTTGCCGGCGAACAATCTCAAACGCCTTCGCCGGCAGGCCAGGATGAAGCTCGTTATCCGCCAGCAGCTCAACTGCGCGGTCATATTGGCCATCCAGCGCTTGGACAGAAAAGTCGGTTCCCGCGGATTCATCCGCGCCGATATCATCCAGCGCTTTCTGGAAAGCAATCCGGTCCAGGCTGGTAGAGCCATATGAGAACAACTCATCAAGCACGCCGTCGGCGCCATCCTGCCCCTCAGGAGTCTCCAGGTCCGGGTTATTCCGGATGTGACCGTAGACGCTCACCGTTCTGGAAATTGACTCTGGCTGCACGATCAACTTGAGCCCATTTGGCAGCACGCTCACTATTGGGCGAGTCGTGAGCTCCGGGACAGTAAGCCGTTCGAGCGCCTGCCTGGCCCACGCCGGCAAGGTCACCGGCGTTACCTGTTTAGGCGCGAAAGATTCCCTTCCCCCGAAAGACTTAGCAGAAACCGGCTTGCCCGAAGGCTGAGGAGCCAGGACGGCCGTGACGGCATTATCGAGCGTGACGTATTTCCGCGCCACCCGGTCCACGTCCTGCACAGTGACGTTCTCTATAGCCTTGACGTCATCCTCAGGCGAATTGCGGCCTTCCACGGCCACTGCTTGCGACCAAGCCATGGCTAGCCCTGAAACGGAATTCTTCTGGAATTCGGCTCCAGCAACCTCGTGCCTTTTTGAAGCCGCTACGAGATCTGCTGGGACGCCGCCGGCCAAATCATCGGCCAGAATCTTCCGCATTTCGTCCACCAGTTGCTCCCCATTCCCTCCTCTCGGGAAACCGGCTACCGCATAACTCAGGCTGGACTGAGGAAGGCTGTTCAGGCTGAAGCCTGCAAACAACGCTTTGCCATCCGGAACGAGCGCATAAAGCGAACCCCGCTGGCTGCTCAGCACGTCGGACAACACCTGGGCGGCGGCGTAATCCGGACTGTCCGTGCCCGGCATGCGAAAAGAAATGACCGATAATCCGTAAGGACGGTCTGTCTTCAGGTTGAGCGTTGCTGGCGGCACGGGGGCGAAGCGCATCTCAGGCCTGGCTGGAATGTTTTCCCTCGGTATCTGCCCCAGCAGCCTGCGCGCCTGCGCAAGCGTCTTCTCCGGGTCAACGTCTCCCACGATCACGAGGATCGCATTGTTCGGCGCATACCAGGTGTCGTAGAATTTTTTGAGCATTGCTCCCGTCGTCTGGTTAAATGAAGCGCGGGTGCCCAGCGCGTCATGCGCGAGCGGCGTGCCTTTGAACATGGCGGCCAGCAGCTCGGTATAAAAAACGTACTCCGGGTTAGAAAGATCGTTGGCCACTTCCTGCTCGATTGCCCCCCGCTCCCGATCCCACAGCTCTTGACTGTCCAGCACGCCGCTCATGCGAATGGCCTCGATGTGGAGCGCTACGTCGAGATCCTCCGCTGGAACAGTGAAGAAATACTGTGTGACTGTTTGTTGGGTATCGGCATCGAAGTCGCCGCCCATTGCCGCGGAAATATCCGCCAGTTGGTTCGCCGAAAGCCCCCTGCTGCCGCGGAACATCATGTGCTCTTGGGCGTGCGCCATTCCGGGAAACCCGGCCGGGGCCTCGTTTGAACCCACCAGATAGTTCATGACGGTAGTCACGACGGGAGCGAGCGTGTTGCGGACAATCACAACCCGCAGGCCGTTCGAGAGCGTTGCCCGCAGCGCCCCATTCCCAGGCGCTGCCGCCTGACTATCAGTGGCGGCTCGCGCCGGTCCGGCTGCGCTCAGCAGAATCAGCCCGAGTAGTGCGGCGCCACAATAGTTGATTCGCCGCCGCGGCCCGCCGCTCCGGCCTGTACTGCTTCTGGATTGCTTACGGCAAATATCACCCATTGAGACTAATAGCCTCCTCGCATAGATTGACGTTCGTTTGCACTATTGAGGTGCGCCGTCAGCGTGAGCCTTTTGCGCTTCAGGAATTTTTCCAGGCGCCGAGCAGCCGGCGAACCATGATGAGCTGCCCAAGATGGTAGGCGTTGTGGTCCGCAACGAGTAGCGCTTCCCGCAAAACCGTTTGTCCTTCGCCATGGGGTATGCGCGAAAAAAGATCGACTGAGGGATCCGAGACAAGCGACTTCATAGTCTCAAGGTCAGCGCGAAACGCCCGCGCGCTCTCGCTCCAGGCGCTGTCGTCAGCGGGAGCCGCCGCCGGCCAGTAACCTTCTGGCCATTCCGGGGAGACGTGCTTGGGGTTGCGGCTGAATTCCAGAATATCCCGCTGCGCAATGCGCATATGCTCAAGAAGCTGCCAGGCTGAGTGCGGCGCGCCTGGCGGCTTCACATTCACGAGCTTCTCCGGAAACCGGACTGTTGCGGCCTCGAAATTTGCGTGAGCGCCGTCTCCGTCAAGGAGATACACCAGATGCTCTTTCAACGATTGGTCCTTCACAGCCATCACGCGCCTCTCAATCTATTGAGGGTTGCCAATTATGGTTAGCGCTTTCGCTGGTGCGGCGTTCACCGCTTGCCCCAATGCAATCGGGGAGCGGCGGAAAGTCGGCGGTCGCAGACCACCGCTACAACAGGTGATACCGCTACAGCGAGTATTCCTCGGCAGAAACGTCTTCATCACTTTCCACAGTGCACCGGGGCGCGATCCAACATTTTAACTGCTTCAGGCACGGTGAGGTTTCTTGCCACTTCCTTGAAGGAGCTATACGTTTCCTTCATGTTCACATTGAGGCTCTTTACGAGCAGAACGGAACCTCGGAAGCGCACGTAGAGGCTCGCCAGCCGCCATTCTCCATCCGGAAGCTCCGTTTGCTCCATGATGAAGCGCCCTCCGGGGTTAAGCTTGGCGAGAATTCCCCATCCAATTGTCACTGATTTTACTAGCCTGCCGTCAATCTTCACCAGCCTCTGAGTCTTTGGGTCGGCCACAAGAGTTCCCGTAAGGCCCTGCAGTATGCTTTCGACGCGCCCATGAGGAGAAAACGCAGGATTGGGCCTGTATTTAAGCCTGATCCAGCCATTCTTTTCGACGCCGTCGAACTGATAAAGCAAGGCTTTTGGCATGGCTCTAAATAAAGTCTCGCGACGGCTCAAATCTGCCTGCTGCTGCTTGTACTGAGACCTCTGCTGGCTTGGGCTCCTTGCCAGACGCGCAAGCTGAGCCAGATTCTGGCGGCATTGCTTTTCCGTCGGAGGCTTTCCGCTTAGTTCAAGGGTTCGGGCGACGACGCCTCGAGTCGTTTCAATTTCCAATGTTGTCTTTGACCCGCTTCGCTCCCTGTCTCGATGAACGTACTGGTAATGGTGAGCCGGGTGCTGCATGGCATGAACCTGATTCCAGGAGAGGCTGCGCACTAATTCCTGCACATCGACGGGGCTCGACTCCGGCCCATTGGGCGGCCCGCATAGCCCCGTTGAAGCGAGGCAGAAATAAATGAACGCCCCCGCTAAGACGCAGGGCACGAGAACTTCGCCCCTGCAAGGATCGGCCGCGCCGTTAGTTTCCGGTGTAACCAGAGGTCGGGCATCTCCGGCCCGGAAAATTTTATCATTGCACCCTGGATGTGACATAACCCCTCTGTCTACTTAGATTATCACCCGAAGACGGTCAGGCGCAGGCGCTATTTCTGCACCGAGAGGTGGCGCATCACGGTAGAGGACAGCGCCCTGAAGAAAACGGCCGTCCTCTGTCGTGACGCTCTCAAACATTAGAGCAGTGGCGGCAGACTGGAAGTCGTGATGTATTAGAGGGCGCTCAGAAGACGCGAAGTTGCGCGGAGAGCAGCCATCACGCGCCTCGTATTTCAGGCAGGGAAGCGATTCTGAGATCT
>JBOGJZ010000111.1:0-3006 GCA_050745645.1 Terriglobia bacterium
CGAAACGTCGAAGTCCCCAAGGAATGGTCGATGACCGCTACGAACATTGTGGCGTCAAAATACTTTCACGGAAAACTGGACAGCCCCGACCGCGAATCGAGCGTGCGGCAGTTGGTGAGCCGGGTGGCGGATACGATCACGGACTGGGGTGCCGAAGGCGGGTACTTCAGGTCAGAGGAAGATGCGCGGACGTTTCAAGATGAGCTTTCGTATTTACTGGTTCGCCAGAAGGCGGCATTCAATTCGCCGGTATGGTTCAACTGCGGGTTATGGCATAAGTATCAGCGCAGTTGCAAAGGCTCCGGGTGGTACTGGGATGCGGCGTCTGGAAGCGTTCAGTCGGAGACGGAAGCCTACCGGCGCCCGCAGTGCTCCGCGTGTTTCATCAATTCCGTTCAAGACGACCTCGGCAGCATTCTGACGCTCGCGAAAACGGAAGGCATGCTCTTCAAGTGGGGTTCGGGAACTGGCACCAACCTGTCACCGATCCGTTCTTCGATCGAGTCGCTCTCGGGCGGAGGAACTGCTTCCGGGCCGTTGTCTTTTATGAAGGGTTACGATGCTTTCGCCGGAGTAATCAAGTCTGGCGGTAAGACGCGCCGGGCCGCGAAAATGGTGATCCTGAATATCAGCCACCCGGACATCGTTGACTTCATTGAGTGCAAAGCGAAGGAAGAGCGGAAGGCTTGGGCGCTGGTGGATGCCGGCTACGACGCGGCGCTCGACGGCGAAGCCTACAGCTCCGTCTTCTTCCAGAACGCCAATAACAGCGTGCGCGTCACGGACGATTTTATGAAGGCGGTTACGAACGGCCAGGACTGGGTGACCCGCAAGGTGACGACAGGAGAACCACTGACCACCTATCGCGCCCGCGACCTAATGAGCAAGATGGCGGCGGCCGCCTGGCAGTGCGGCGATCCGGGCATGCAATTTGACACGACGATCAATAAGTGGCACACGTCGAAAGCTACGGCGCGGATCAACGCTTCGAATCCTTGCAGCGAATATATGTTCCTGGATGATTCGGCGTGCAATCTGGCGTCGCTAAACCTGCTGAAGTTCCTCGGTTCGGATGGCAAGTTTGACCTTGAAGGCTTCCGCCACGCCGTGGACGTAATGATCATCGCGCAGGAGATTCTGGTAGATAATGCCAGCTATCCGACGGCAAAAATTGCGCGCAATTCGCACGATTTCCGGCCGCTGGGACTCGGCTACGCCAATCTAGGCGCGCTGCTGATGGCAAGCGGCCTGCCTTACGATTCCGACGGCGGCCGCGATTTTGCCGCTATCATCACCGCTATCCTGCACGGTCAAGCCTATCTCACCTCGTCGCGGCTGGCCGCTGAGATGGGCGCGTTCCCCGGCTATTCTCCAAACCGTGAATCCTTCCTGGAGGTCATTTCCATGCACCGCGCCGCGCTGGGCGCGATCAATCCGCGCAACGCGCCGGAGCCGCTTCGCGAGGCGGGCCGGAAGATCTGGGACGATTGCCTGCAAAGCGGAATGAAGCACGGTTACCGCAACGCCCAGGTGACGGTGCTCGCGCCTACCGGGACGATCGGCTTCATGATGGATTGCGATACGACGGGCATCGAGCCGGACCTGGCGCTAGTGAAATACAAGAAGCTGGT
The DNA here is from genome assembly GCA_050745645.1 of Terriglobia bacterium. Taxonomy (GTDB): domain Bacteria; phylum Acidobacteriota; class Terriglobia; order UBA7540; family UBA7540; genus RH2-MAG17b. The sequence goes on from JBOGJZ010000111.1 coordinate 1,632, forward strand.
GGGTGGCGGTCTCATCAAGATCGTCAATCAGGTGGTGCCGCAGGCGCTGCTAAGGCTCGGTTACAGTGACCAGGAAGCGGCCGAAATTGTAAACCACATCGACCACCACGGCACGATCGAAGGCGCGCCTCGTCTGAAAGCAGAGCATTTGCCGGTTTTTGACTGTTCGCTCAAGCCTGCCAACGGTAGGCGCTCCATTCACTACATGGGGCACGTCCGCATGATGGCGGCCGTGCAGCCTTTTATTTCCGGCGCCATCTCGAAGACCGTGAATATGCCCGAAGAATGCACGGTTGAGGATGTAGCGAATGCATTTATCGAGGCATGGCGCATGGGCATCAAGGCTATCGCCATTTACCGCGACGGCTCAAAGCGAACTCAGCCGCTCAATACCTCGGACGCAAAACCGAAAGAAGCAGAGGCGCCGCTTGCTGCACCCCTGCCGGGTATCGTAGCGCCGGCCGCTGAGACGCATATGGCAAAACCCTTCCGCCGCAAGCTGCCGGATGAACGCCAGGCTATCACGCACAAATTCTCCGTGGGCGGCCACGAAGGCTATCTCACCGTCGGCCTTTACGAGGAGAGGATGCCGGGCGAGATTTTTATCACCATGGCCAAGGAAGGCTCCACGGTCTCCGGGCTGATGGATTCGTTCGCGACGGCCGTGTCACTTGCCTTGCAGTACGGGGTGCCCTTGAAAGTGCTGTGCGATAAATTCAGCCACACGCGCTTTGAGCCGAGCGGCTGGAGCAGCAACCGGGACATCGGCTATGCCAAATCACTCATGGATTACATCTTCCGCTGGATGGCGCTGAAGTTTTTGCCCAAAGACGCGCAGCCTCTGGAAAACGCGAGCGTGATTCCGCCGAACGGGACTGAAGTGGCAAAGGCTGCGGAGCTGGCCACGCAATTCACCCAGGCCACTGCCCAGAAACCCGAGGCCGGAGTGAGTGAGACTCGCGTGAACCAACCGCAATTGGCCGGGGTGGTCCACGAAGACGATGCTCCAACCTGCTCGGATTGCGGCGCCATCATGGTCCGCAATGGGTCGTGCTACCGCTGTATGAATTGTGGCAGCACCAGCGGGTGCTCGTGATTTTGGATTGAGGAAACGAATCGATAGGCAGTGCACTTCCAACAAGCGAGACCAAGTGCACCGGGTGCGGCCAAGCCGTGGCTGTTCTCATGTACGAACGCGGAATGGGATATGCCCACGCGCCCGCATCAAGGCTGAGAGAATTCACGCCTATCGAGAGCGCTTACGAGTGGAATTTCTCCACCCCCGGAAAGGGCGCCGTCATACGATCAGCGTCCGCGAGTGAAGTCTTAGGGCTTCGCGGGTGGCGAGTCCGCGGCTCGTTTTGCCACGTATGCG
>JBOGJZ010000112.1:0-5114 GCA_050745645.1 Terriglobia bacterium
CCGGCAAAGCACGCGCCCTGCTACCCACAGGAAAGCTTATTGGCCTCTCGACGCATACTTTAGCTCAAGTCACCGAAGCCGATTGCGCTCCGGTAGATTACATTGCATTTGGACCGGTCTTCGCGACGCGAAGCAAAGAAAGACCCGATCCAGTTGCCGGAGTAACAGGACTGTGCGCGGCGCGCGCGGCCACCCGCAAACCGCTCGTAGCCATCGGCGGCATCAACCTTGAAAACGCGCGGGAGGTCCTGGCGAGCGGGGCCGATTCCGTTGCCGTTATTGACGGCTTGCTTAGCGCGGCTGACATAGGCGATCGGGCGCGGCGATTCCTGGAGGTTTTGAAGAGTTGCTGACAAAGTGTTTTGAGCGGTCATTCCGAGCTGATCGGCTCCTGGCTCTGTCATTCTGAGCCCGTTCGCTCCACTTCGAACGGTCATGAGCCGGTTCGCTCCTAATCACTGTCATTCTGAGCGGAGCGAAGAATCTCACGGTAAACTCTGCGGAGGAGCTCAGGGCAAGCTCCGCGAAGGGGTTAAGTTGCGAGATCTTCATCGCCTTCGGCTCCTCAGGGTGACACGCTCGGAGGCTTTTCCAGCAACCCGCTGGAGGATCGCTGAGGCGTTCGACCTTGACGGCAGCGCCGCATGAGCGCGAGCAAGTAAATGGCAATTAGAAAAGGCGGTTGGGCAGCTAGTCTGCTATCCAGAAAGCCCCTCGACGTCATTATTGCAGAAGCCGAAGAGACCGGCGAACAGACGCTGAAGCGCGCGCTCGGTCCGGTCAACCTTGTCTCGCTCGGCGTTGGAGCCATCGTCGGCGCCGGCATCTTCGTTCTGACCGGCGAGGCGGCGGCGCAATATGCCGGACCGGCTATTGTTCTTTCATTTGTGTTCGCCGGCATTGGCTGCGCCTTTGCCGGCCTTTGCTACGCCGAATTTGCCTCGCTGATTCCCATCGCTGGCTCCGCCTACACTTACGGCTACGCCACGCTCGGCGAGATTTTTGCCTGGATCATCGGCTGGGACTTGATCCTTGAATACGCTTTTGGCGCCGCTACGGTCGCCTCCGGCTGGAGCGGTTACACGCTCAGCCTGCTCCAGGATTTTGGCCTGCACATTCCGCCTCAAGTCAGCAGCGCGCACGGCGAACCACTGGTCCTTTACGAACACAAGTGGCAACACCTCGCTCAGATCAGCGGCACGCTGACTGCCCGAGGCATTAATCCAAACTCTCTGCCGCACGTAAACGCTTATTTCGATCTCGTCGCCTTCCTGGTGATTCTCCTTGTCACGGCGGTGCTCATTATCGGCGTCAAAGAGTCGGCCGACCTGAATTCCGCCATCGTGATGGTGAAGGTGTCGGTTGTATTGGTTTTTATTGGCATTGTCGGAGTGTATGCGTTTGGGCATCCAACCCACTTCCTCGCCAACTGGGAGCCGTTCATTCCTCCGAACGCCGGCCAATTCGGGAAGTACGGCTGGTCTGGAATTGCGCGCGGAGCGGGGGTCATTTTCTTCGCGTACATCGGGTTTGACGCGGTGTCGACGGCGGCGCAGGAAGCCCGCAACCCGAAACGGGATATGCCGATTGGCATTCTTGGATCACTCGTCATCTGCACCATTCTCTATATTCTTGTTTCCGGCCTGCTCACCGGCGTGGTGAACTACAGGGCGCTTGACGTGTCTGATCCGGTGGCTGTGGGCATTGACGCGGTGCCCGGAGTGGTTTGGGGCAGCATACTCGTGAAAATAGGGGCTATTCTGGGCCTCGGAACCGTCATGCTGGTGATGCTGCTGGGGCAGTCGCGCGTCTTCTATTCCATGTCCAAGGATGGATTGCTGCCGGAGTGGGCGCGGGCGATTCACCCGCGTTTCCGCACGCCGTGGGTGGCGACGATCGTCGTAGGAATCTTCGTCGCAGTCTTCGCAGCCCTCATTCCGATCACAATTTTGGGTGAACTGGTGAGCATCGGCACGTTGCTCGCCTTCATCATTGTTTGTGCGGGGGTTTGGGCGCTGCGCGTGAGCCACCCGGAAATGCCACGCCCGTTTCGAACGCCTTGGGTGCCGCTCGTGCCGATCCTCGGCATCCTGGTTTCCGCCGCCCTGATGCTCAGCCTTCCTTTCGACACGTGGCTGCGGCTCATCATCTGGCTGGTGATCGGGATGTTTGTCTATTTCGGATACGGCCGCCGCCACAGCCACGTGCAGAGGAGTGTAGCGCCTGCCCTGGCCACTGAAGCCAAGAAGACGATTTAACTCTTCTCGCCTTAAGGCTGTGCTGCTTGCTAGCCGTGGATTGATGTCACGTGAAAGCATCAGCTTGAGCATCAATTTGTCAGCCCCAGCCGCGCCGTCAACCGCAGCGATGATCCCATAACTATGGTCAGAAGCAGGGCTGCGCGCGAGCCGAAGGCGCAGGGGCGGCAAACGCCAAGGCTGAGACGGCAAGCGGTTAATCAGGGTTCGATGCCGGGAGGACAACTGGTGGCTCGTCCATTCTGGTCGACGCAGAGAGACCTTGTGCCGGGTGGGAGGACCTGAAGCGATTTCAGGAATTCAATAATCGAATCCCGGCCGTACTTGGAAAGCGAACGGAATGCCCGACCGGAAAGCTCCGCCTCGCCGTGATGCGCCAGGATCGCCTCTCGCATCGTTGTGAACTGTCCGTGGTGCATGAAGGGACCTGAGTTATAGAGTCCCCATAGCTTGCGCGTAATGAACTCTTGGTTGCCGGCAAAAAACGCAGGAGAACCCGGAGGCTGGTTCTGGTTAAGCGGCTCCGTATTCGGGTCGTCAGGTCCGCTGCATATATTGTGAAGCTTGAGATCGGTATAGGCGGGCACGTAGACGACGCCGTTAACCGGCTCAAGATGCGGGCCGGGCAGTTTGTCGCTGATGAGGTTGACGCTGAGCGGCGGAGCGTCGCCCGGCTGCAAGTTCCCCGGCGGGTTGTAAGGATTTGGCTCGGTGTAAATCCAGCCATGATCGTCAAGCGGCAGCGCGGGAATATGGCAAGTGGCGCAGCCGATCTTTTTGAATTTCCGCTCGCCATTCACGATGGCGGCCTGAACATATGGATCAGTGTTGATGACCCTGCCGGGAACGGGCAGCGTCGCTTGGAAAATCGTTACCGCCGTTACGTCCGCGCGAGTCAGCTCATTGACAAAGCCATCGCCATCCGCATCAACGCCCACGCCAAAGCGTTCTTCGGACTGAATCCCAAGATGCTGGTTAAAAGCGGTGTTTGTAAACTGGCGCAGCGAGACCGCATTGCCGGATTGAGCGAAGGGCAGGATGAGGAGGCTCGGCGGATCGTCCGCTCCGGTCGTCTTAAGGCTCTGCGGAGGCAGCCCGATCACGTGCGATGTATCCCAAGAGCCGTCAAGGCGCCGCGCGATAATTCCGAATGAAATGCCTTTGGTCCTGAGCAGGCGAGCGCCTCCGGCGGGCGTCGAGTTGCGGATGGCCTGCAGATCGGCTGTCATCTGGCGCGCCAGCATTTCGATGAAGCCCGAACCGTTCATGCCAATGGTCTTGCGGGGGTCTGCGGCAGATTGCTGGGTGACGAAGTTGCCTAGCTCGTCTACCGCCCCTTTGGTGGGCGTCGTGTCATCGTGGTTGAAGGTGAGAAAGTCAAAGCGGTTTCCTTCGACGAACACTTTAGTCACGATATCCCCGCCGCCGCCCACGCAGGGCAGGTTGTGGCAGCCCGAACATGCATTGGAGTCAGGGCCGGAGAGCCGGTTGGTGTTGCGGGGAAAGACGAGCGGAGCGGAGGGATCAGACAGCGGCGCGCCCGTGCCTTTAGTGAGCGGCCGGCCCGCGCCTTCCTGGCTGGTCCAGCGGGCCGTGAACAGCTTCTCCCCGAAGGCGATCAGTTGCCTTGTCGATAGTTCGTACTCCTCGCCATCTTGCAGGTGGTGGGGAATTGCGACTTCACGACCGATCACCAGATGGCCGAAGTCGTCCTCATCCTGGCCGTAGCTGCGAAGACCAGCGTGCAGCGCCATCAGCGCCGCCACGGCCAGCAAGCATAAGCCAGCGTTCCACAGTCTTTTCATCGAAGGTCATGTAGCGCCGGCATCCCTTCGCTTCGTTCAGGGCAGGCTTTGCCGGCTGCGATGCGCCACCCGGCCAGTTGCGGACCTCAATCCGCGATCCTCACCCCTCGCCTGATCATATCGAGCTCTGTTCGTATCTCAGATACCAGGCGTGGATGTTTACCTTCCAAGCTTGAAATCACTTTATTCATCCCTTGAATGTTGGCTATGCGCGCAAGCCCCTCAACCGCGGCGGCTCTCAAGGATTCTGATCTCAGTGCAACCCGTTCAAGGAAGGGAACGGCTACTAAATCGGGCACGTAGCTCAAGGCGAGCAGAGCATCTCGCCAATCGCTTGACGGCGTTAAGGCTGTCTGAGCGAGCGATCGGCATACCTCCTTAAGCCGTGCCGGGTCTCTGGGTCCAATGTGGAGACGGAGGTCCTGTGAGCGGATACCCTCAACTAGCACAGCGCCCGCTTCGGGGTGGCTAGCTGGGACCAGCGTGCTCGCAAGCTGCATCTGAGGTGGCAAAAAATGCAGGGTAGTTGAAAAGCCTGTTGCAGGGTCCATGACGGCTCCTTCCGCAATCAGCGCCGGGCCGCCGCGACCGATTATGGTAATCCCGCCTTCGGGAACCTGTGAAGGACTCAGGTTCAGGGAATTCAATAATGCCGCAATCGAAAGCACTTTTGTTTCGTGGCCTCTGAAAATCAGCGGCTGGCTCGCGTGGCGCGCTCCCAGAAAATCCAGAAACACATCCGCAATCACCGGTCTCGCGGCTGTATTTGAAACGTATACGAAGGCTTCGCGCCCGCCGCCAAGGCCCCACCAAAGGCCATTAAGCGCTTGGGGAACGTCGCTCATTCCCGGATCGTTTTCTGTCATCTCCGATTCGTGGATCAAACTCAAGGCGGAATTTTGGATGCTCATCTGCCCAACCACGGCCATCATACCGCCCTTATACTTGATGGCGATGCTGCCTTCGCCAAAAGGTCCATCGGCGTCTTCGCCTTGCTTTTTGAGCAGGCCGCGCACCGGCAGAGATAGTTTCTGGCCGGGCTGAATGGACG
>JBOGJZ010000113.1:0-13744 GCA_050745645.1 Terriglobia bacterium
TGTTGAAAAGGTTTAGTATGTGGTTAACTATTCGACAGTGTCTGGTCCTTTTTGCACCAAAGCTGGTGCAATTTACACCAACTGCGCACCGCTCTCGACGTGTAGGTATGTTCCGGCAGCGCCGTGCTTTCACCAAGCCCATAAGGGGGGCTGATCAGCATAAGCTGTCATTTAGGAAGCGCATCCCGCCCACTTCCACCGCACCTTTAGATGCTTCCAACTAGGTTGAAGCGATGGCACAGCCCGATAGAGATTCCAGGCTTAAGGTGAGATTTTGCTTGCAAAATTCCTAAACTCTTGGTATTCCAATTGCTCGCGGTCTTACCGGGGGTTAGCACGTAGGTGGTTGACCGCGTCAGGATCCCTCCGGTGGGGTGGCCATTGCCTGTCCCTGCTGATTCGGACAAAATCTATAGAGTGTGAAGGGGTAACAATCCCATGAAGAGGTTATTCTCCCTTTTAGGGGTATGTTTGCTTGTGGGCGCGGCAGCCTCAACAGTTTTTGGCGGCGTGCGTGGCAAATTCATTCTGCGACCGGCAGACCGTACGACAGCAGCACAAGCCGCGCCTGCCGGCGTTCCTGCGGCGGGACAGGCCGCAGCTCCCGCCAAACAGCCGCAGTGGAAGAGTCGCGACGAGTACGATGCCTTCCAGGCGATCATCAAGGCAGGCTCTCCGCAGGAAAAAATCTCGGCAGCCGATGCGTTCTTACAGAAATATCCAACCTCAGATTTCAAGCCGCAGGCGGATATGCTGAAGGTTCAGTCCTACGCCCAGATGAAAGAAGTCAATCAGGCGATTGCCGCAGCGCAGCAAGCGCTAAAGGATAATCCGATTGGTCCCATAAGAATCTCCGCTCTGCACTATTTGGCATACGTGTTCCCGTACGTGTACAAGCCAACGGCGTCGAACGCCGCTGCGGGAGCTGCCCAAGCCGAGAGCCAGGCCAAAGAAGGCCTGCAACTGCTGCAGCAGTTGCAGAAACCAGCGAATGCTCCTGAAGCCCGGTTTGATGCTCAGGTCAAGCAATACCGGACTGACTTTAATCGCACGGCAGGCTTCGCTGCGCTCCAACAGAAGGACTATGCAAATGCCATAACCTATCTCAAGGCGGCGCTGGCGGATGACCCAACTGACACGCACTCGCTCTCGCTCCTGGGTCAGGCGTATCTCTATACGAATCCTCCGGACTATGGCAGCGCTCTCTGGTACCTGGCGCGAGGAGCCTCCCTTGCGGAGCAACAGAACACACCGAACGCGGCCGCTCTTCAGAAATTTTACGATCAGATCTATGTAAGCCGGCACGGGTCCAACGCGGGCGCGAAGCAACTCATGGCGCAGGCTGCGGCCTCGCCCAATCCTCCTGCAGGCTTCAAGATCGCACCCCCTCCGAAGCACGCGAAGACGGGCAACTCCAACGTTGATGCCTTCTATCAGATCGAGGACACGCTCGCCGTGGGCGGCGATCAGGCCCAGCAAGCGTGGGGAAGCCTGAAAGGGCAACCGCTCGGAATTGTCGCTTTCGTGGAAAGCGTGGCTCCTGGAACCAATCCGGGAACATACATAATCCGGGCCGACGTGCTGCCGCAAGAACGCGGCGTTGCGGGCGACTACAACCTCGAACTTCAAACCAATCAGGATGGCGCTCAGTTCCTGGAGTTAGGCGACCCGATTCGCTTCCAGGGTACGCTGGCCGCCTATACGGTCACGCCAAAGTTCGTGCTTACGATCTCCGACGCGCAGATTGACAAGGCCAGCCTACAGATGGCTTCGGAACGGGCAAAAGCGGCTGCTCAGAAAGAGAACGAAGGGAAACACAAACACCACAAATAACCCTGGACGGGAGCGGCGTGTGCGCCGGACTGGATCGCCTCTATAGCCGGTCAGTTTGAGGTATATTGGCGGGTTGATCAGGTCACGTCAAAGTCATGATTGATCCTCTTGTCGCGCAACGTTCGCATTGTAACGCTGCGGTTTGTCTGCCGGATGAAACGCCGCAGCGCTGAACAACGAGCCCTGCGCTACAAGGGAAGGACCGGCAGGGCGAATGATTCCCGGCTTTGGCGGAACCCTAGCGGGTTCAGTTGACCCAGCCATTCGTTGGGTTTGTGGTATAATTGCACTGATGAAGGCTTCGGCCTGACAATGAGAAGGAGTTATGACATGGCGATTTCGCTAGATATCACACCGAGCGCGGTGGAAAAGGTCAAGGAAATCCTGACGCAGCAGATGCCCCAGCCCATCGGGTTAAGAGTCGCAGTAGTCGGCGGAGGCTGTTCGGGGTTCTCTTATCAGATGAATTTCGAGAATGACACCAATCCGATCGACAAGACATTCGAATTCGATGGACTGAAGATCTTCGTGGATCAGGCTTCGCTGCTTTATCTCAAAGGCACCAAAATCGACTACGTGGAGAGCTTGACGGGCTCCGGCTTTAAGTTTGAAAATCCGAACGTTAAGTCCACGTGCGGTTGTGGAAGCTCCTTCACCGTCTAGCACCTTCCCCGTTGTGAAATGAAGCCCCGACGCCGGTCAGTGTGGTCCCGGGGCTTTTTATTTTCAGCCCCGGCGCGGCCCGGTGCAGTTGACGCAAGCCTCATCTTGAGGTTTCAGCCAATGCGCAACCTCCGGCTTCGTATTGCTTACGATGGCACAGATTTCTCTGGTTGGCAGAGGCAGCCGGGCCAGCCTACGGTCCAAGGCGGCATCGAGGCTGCGCTCGAAAAAATCTTGGGCCACCCCGCCGCTCTGACCGGCTCCGGGCGCACGGACGCCGGCGTGCATGCAGCCGGCCAAGTCGCTAACTTTCACACCGAAAACCCCATCCCAAGCCGTAATCTGCTCCGGGCGCTTAACGATACGTTACCATCGTGCATCCGAATCTTACGGGCGCGGGAGGCTGAACCGGCATTCCATGCCCGCTATAATGCGCGCGCAAAGGTTTACCGCTATCGAATTCTCCAGGCTGCCATTTGTCCGCCTTTTCTTGCGCGCTTCGTACACCATTGCCCTCGCCGCCTGGACCACGCCCTAATGAATCGGGCCGCGCGGCTCATCGAAGGCAAACACGATTTCACGTCGTTTGCGGCCGCTGATTTCGAACTCACCGGAGCGCCGCTAGACGATCGCAAACCGGGTCCGTCTCCGAAGCGGTCTAAAGTCCGGACTATCTTCTCGTCGCGCGTAATTTGGCGGCCGCGGACTTCACTCCTACTCTACGAAGTTCGCGGCGATGGATTCCTCCGTCATATGGTGCGCAACGTCGCCGGCACGCTCATCGAAATTGGGAGCGGCGAGCGCGACCCTGAAGGAATTTCCCGCCTGCTTGAGGCGAGCAACCGCGCGCTGGCCGGGCCTACAGCGCCGGCGCGAGGGCTTTGCCTGGTGAAGGTGGAATACTAACCAGCCCGCTCTGACCATTCTGGCCATGTGGACTCCTCATGCTTATCTCGCAGCCGTGTTCATCATGCTCGTGAGCATGATTTGCTGGGGAAGCTGGGACAACACACAAAAGATCGACCGGCAATGGCGATTCGAGCTCTTCTATTGGGACTATATATGGGGAACCGTAGCCTGCGCCCTTTTATTCGGATTGACCCTTGGGCGAGCCAATCCGGCGTCTCATGCAAGTTTTTTTCACAACCTCACCAGCGCAAGCGCGCGCGCCCTGGCTGAAGCATTCATCGGCGGAGTGATCTTCAATTTCGGCAACTTGCTTCTGGTGGCTGCCATATCGATTGCCGGTATGGCCGTGGCGTTTCCGGTTGGGTCCGGCTTGGCCCTGGTGATCGGCGGCGTGCTCAACTATGTCATCGCGCCTTCCGGCAACCCCATCTTCCTCTTTGGCGGAATTATTCTGATCTGCGGGGCCATTTTCATGGATGCAATGGCTTATCGCGGACTATCAAAAGGGAAAACAGCAGGCAAGAAGGGGATTATCCTGAGCCTCATCTGCGGCGTAGTGCTTGGACTTTTCTACCCTTTCGTCGCGAAAGCCATGACCGGCGAGCGCCATCTAGGACCTTACACGGTGTACTTCGTCTTTGCGCTCGGAGCTCTCGCTTCCAACTTTCCCATCAATTACGGGTTCATGCGCCACCCGGTCACAGGCCCGCCGCTGACGTTCAGAAAGTATCTCCACGGGCGCTTTCAGCAACACGGCTGGGGCGTTTTGGGTGGACTCATCTGGGGAGCCGGGACCATCTGCAGTTATGTGGTTGCCTACGTGCCTATCGTGGGTCCGGCAACCTCATTTTCGATGAGCCAGGGCAACACGATGATTTCCGCCCTCTGGGGCGTTTTCGTATGGAAGGAATTTCGCGGGGCCAGCGGCAGCGTGAGACGCCTGCTTGGACTGATGTTTCTCCTTTTTGTTTTGGGCCTGGTTTCAATAGGGCTGGCGCCGGTCATCCGCTAAAATAGAGCCTTGGGTGAGGGTAGTGCGCACGGCTAGCGAGCCGTAAACTGGATGCCTCAGGTTTGAGTGAACCACATTGTCTCGGAGGAACGCTATGCCTCAGGAAAATCATTTTGACGTCATCATCATTGGCACGGGAGCGGGCGGGGGAACGCTTGCCTATCATCTTGCGCCATCGGGTAAGCGCATTTTACTTCTGGAACGGGGCGGCTTTTTGCCGCGCGAAAAAGACAATTGGGATTCTAACGCTGTCTTTATTGAATCCAAGTACAGGGCTAAAGAGACTTGGTACGGCGCAGACGGAAGCGCCTTTCACCCCGGCATCCAATACTACGTCGGCGGCAACACGAAAGTTTACGGCGCGGCTTTGTTCCGGTTTCGAAAAGAAGATTTTGGAGAGGTGAAGCATCATGGCGGCATTTCACCCGCCTGGCCTCTTAGCTATGAGGACTTTGAGCCTTACTACACGAAGGCTGAGCGCCTCTATCACGTCCATGGAAAGCACGGCATCGATCCGACGGAAGGTCCGGCCAGCGCGCCTTACTCATACCCGCCGGTAAGCCACGAACCGCGCATTCAAGAGCTTTACGACGACCTTCAGCGGCTTGGCCATCATCCATTTCCGCTGCCGCTCGGCATCCTTCTGGATGAAGAAGGCGGCAAGCCCCTCCATACGAGCGCCTGCGTCCGGTGCGCCGCGTTCGACGGGTTTCCCTGCCTGGTCAACGGCAAAGCAGACGCGCAGATTCTCTGCGTAGAACCGGCGCTTGAACATTCCAACGTCACGCTGCTGACAGGCGCCTACGTGAAGCGGCTTGAAACAAATGGGCCGGGACGGCAAGTGACCAAAGTTTTGGTCGAACGTAACGGCGCGCCGGAGGGATATTCGGCAGATATTGTCGTGGTTTCCTGCGGAGCGATCAACTCCGCGGCCCTGCTGTTGCGCTCCGCCAACGATAAACACCCGCACGGCTTGGCGAACAGCTCGGATGTGGTAGGCCGGCATTACATGCGCCACAACTGCTCGGCCTTTATGGCTATTTCCAAGCAGCCTAACCCAACCGTCTTCCAGAAGACATTAGGTCTCAACGACTTCTATTTTCCATCCCGCGACTGGGAATATCCGATGGGCCAGATCCAGATGCTTGGCAAATCCGACGGCGAAATGCTCAAGGGAGAAGCGCCGGATTGGGCTATTTGGAAGCCTGAGTTTGCGCTCGACTTCATGGCGAAACACTCAATCGACTTCTGGCTGCAATCAGAAGACCTGCCCGATCCCAAGAATCGAGTCACCGTCGGCTCAAAGGGAGAAATTACGCTTGATCTTTACGAGAACAACACGGAAGGGCACAAGCGGCTGATCGCAAAACTCAAGAGCATGCTCAACGATATCGGCTGCCACGATCAATTGATGCCCCGCTCGCTCTATCTGGGCAAGAAAATCCCCATCGGCGGCACGGCCCACCAGTCTGGAACTGTCCGCTTCGGCCGCGATCCGAAGACGTCGGCTCTCGACCTTAACTGCAAGGCTCACGACTTAGATAATCTCTACGTCGTGGATGCCAGCTTCTTTGTCTCTATCGCTGCGGTAAATCCAGCCCTGACCATCATCGCAAACACCTTGCGGGTTGGAGATCACCTCTTAGACCGGCTCAGCCGGGCCGGATAATCATCACTTCAGTGGCTTTGATGAGCGCTGCGGCCATGTCTCCCACTTTGAGCTGAAGTTCCCGGCAAGCATCGCGGGTGATGATGGCCGTCACGCGTTGGCCGCCAACATCCAGTTCGACTTTGGCCAGCAGGCCGACTACCTTGAGGGCGGTCACCCGGCCCACCAACTGATTCCGTCCGCTGATGATGCGCTCCAGGCCCGAGCCGGACCCGCTACCGGCGGAAACCCGGCTTGAAGCGGAGGCGCTCCTGCGGGCAGCTTGCGCCGGCTTGATTTTCTGAAACAATACGCGGTCGATTTCTGAGCGGGGAATCCGGTGGTGGCCTCCGGCAGTCTTGATGGAACGAATCCTGCGCCGGTATATCCACTGCTTCAGCGTGGGGTAGCTGATGCCCAACTCTTTCGCTGCTTCGGGAAGATGAATGAGGTTCATAGCGAGCCCTTCAGTCGCAAAGCGCGTTTGGAGTGCGGCGCTCCGACACTCCAGAGCCGAGTAGCGCAGAAGTTTCCTCCTTTTGGAAACTCTGCGGCTTGTTTGCCGATTCCGTAAGAAAAGCGACTTCCTAAAGAGCGAAAGTCTGATGCTACCTACTATGGCCTGCCGCCATCTGATCTTCGCCCAGAGCCAGTGAAAGCACGTAAGCGTCCTCGACAGGCTGGCGGTAATACCCCTTGCGCACCAATGATAAGGTGAACCCAAAACCGCGGTAGAGGGCCAGGGCGGGCGCGTTTGACGGCCGAACTTCCAGGTAAAGGGTATGCGCTCCCGCCGCCCTCAATCTGCGGCAGACCTCCTGAAGAATGGCCTTGCCTACACCAGCGTGCTGGTGGGCGGGATTCACGGCCAAGTGCAAGATTTCCGCTTCGCCACAGATCGCTCTGACGGTAGCGTAACCGATAGCTCCTGTCGAGGCGCCATCCTCTGCCACCAGCACCACGCTGCCAGGCTCCTCCAGCATCCGCCGGTAGTCTTCGTCCCGCCATACCGCGTCTTCGAAAACGCTGTCCTGAATAGACAGAATAGCAGAGACGTCCCGCCTCGCAGCTTGACGGATGGAGATCATCGCGTTTCAGGAGAGTTTTCTTGGCGCTATCCCGGCGGTTTGCGATCCTGCTAGGCCTGCAGGAGGCGAGAAACTTCACCCATCTGGTACCCAGCGCCACGCACCGTCCGGATCAACTTGCGCTCGAAATCCCTATCGAGCTTGTTGCGCAGGTAATTGATGTAGACGTCCACGACGTTGGTGACTGAACCGGCTGAAAGCTTCCAGACGTGCTGCATGATCATGTCGCGCGTCAGGCAACGGCCCAGGTTCGCCATCAGGTATTCCAGCAGGGCGAATTCCTTGGGTGTCAACTCCACTACTCGCCCGCCCCGCGTGACAGTGCGGCTGATTCGGTTCAACTCCAAGTCTTCCAGCCGCGAGATGGCGTCTCCGGAAGGTCTCAGCCGGCGCAGCAGCGCTCGCACTCTGGCTACCAGCTCCGGGTACTCAAATGGCTTCGTCAGGTAGTCGTCAGCGCCCAGCTCTAACGCATTAACCCGGTCCTCCAGGCCGCAACGTCCTGTGAGCACAAGGATCGGTACCAGATTATTCCTGGTTCGCATCCTTTGCAAGAGGTCCAGACCATCTACCTGTGGGAGATTGAGATCTAGAATGACCAGATCGTACTCAGGCGCTCCTGCTAAACCCTCCGCTGCAGCCCCATCGTAGGAGATGTCAATGGCAAAAAGGTCCTTCTCCATTCTCTCCTGCAAGAGCTTAGAAACTGCCGGATCATCTTCCACAAGCAAGATTCGAGCGCGCCATGCCGTTGCACCCACGCCACCAACCAGCCCGCCCAATGATTGAAGCTCCGTCTGTTGGCTCACGTTTACCCTCACACTCGCTAGCTTAGTAATTTATAGGATATTAACTGTTATTGAACATTTAGGCAATAGCCATTTTGCTCTTGCCATCCCCCGGTTTCCAGCCTGTGCCGAAGAGGAAAAAACTGTCTCAGGCGTCTCATGGGTCTCCATCTGCACTGTCCGGCCTGCTATGCTGAAGCCGCTATGGACACCTCTGATCGCAGCGTGCGCTTCCGGGTGGACTGGAAACGGGAGCAGAAGAAGACGGAGCGGCTGGCGCGCCCGGCGTGGCAAGTCTGGCGCTACAAGTGGAAGGCGGTGGGGAGAGTCAAAATGAACCCAGCAAGTGCTGGGAGCTCAAGCAGTTATAAAGATAACTCCCGATTCCCGATTCGGATTGAAGGCAACGCGAAAGGGAGCAGGCGTAGCGCAGAGTTTCATGTTCCAGAAACTCTGCGGCAGTTGCTAATTCAGGAGGAGAATCGCGGGATGAGGACGCGGCTGCTCAGTTTGATTGGCGTAGCGGCGAGTTTACCTCGCCAGGTAGCGGCATAAACCCGCCTCTCTATATTCAAACTGCCCACTACCCGGAATCCAAGGAATCAGCAGGCTGCCGTGTACTTATGTTAGAATTTTTGTGGTGGCGCCCGCGGTCAATGCAATCCTGAACGTGGGCTTCTTCTTCGCGAGGCTCTCACCTTTATGCCCAAAGTGGGATTGGTCAGCTTAGGCTGCCCCAAAAACCTGGTAGACAGTGAAGTGATGCTGGGCATGCTCTCGCGCCAGGGTTACGAGCTCACCCCGAATGCCGCTGAAGCTGACGTCATCATCGTCAACACATGCAGTTTTATTGGCCCCGCCAAGCAGGAGTCCATTGATACCATCCTGGAGATGGCGGAACACAAGAAGACCGGAGCTGCCAAGAGGCTGGTCGTAACAGGGTGTTTGGTGGAGCGCTATCGCCGCCAGATTCTTGCAGACATGCCGGAAGTTGACTACGTGATCGGCGTGAATGAGATCGATCGCGTAGGGGAAGCGTGCCGGCTTTCAACGCCCGGGCGGGAGTCCGCCATGGGCCGCGAGCCATACCTCTACCACGAGTTCACGCCAAGGGTCCTCGCCACGCCATCCTATTCCGCCTACATCAAAATTGCTGAGGGTTGCGACCACACCTGCTCGTTTTGCGTGATCCCGCAAATGCGCGGGCAGTTTCGTTCGCGGCGTTTTGAATCCGTGGTGCGGGAAGCTGAGAACCTGGTTGCGCAAGGGGCGCAGGAGCTGATTCTGGTGGGGCAGGACAATACAAGTTACGGCGAGGATTTGGGCTTGCGGGACGGCCTGGCCGCGCTTCTGCGCGAATTGGGGCAAATCCCTGACCTTGTATGGCTGCGCTTCCTTTACTGTTACCCCAACCGGGTGACGGACGCGCTGATTGAAGCGGTAGCTGAAACGCCGCGAGTGGCCAAGTATTTTGATATCCCTCTGCAGCACGCCTCGGGGTCAATCCTCAAGATGATGCGGCGCGGCTCGAATGGCGCGCAATTCCTGAAGCTGGTCGAAAGAATCCGCTCGGCTATTCCAGGCGTCACGCTGCGAACGTCGCTGATTGTAGGCTTCCCTGGCGAGACCGAAGAAGATTTTCAGGCGCTGATGGATTTTGTCGCCGCAGCAAAGTTCGACCGGTTGGGCGTTTTCCGCTACTCGAACGAGGAGACCAGCGCTTCATTCCGCTTGCCCAATCCCATCCCGCCCGCGGTCTCCTATCGGCGGCGCAGAAAAATTCTGGCGCTGCAACGCCGCATCTCACAGCGCAAGCTGAAGGGTTTAGTGGAAAAGCGCTTCCCTGTGCTGGTGGAAGGCCGCGCCGCTGAGATGGATTTACTGTTCAAGGGACGGCTTGAATCGCAGGCTCCGGAAGTAGACGGGTGCGTATTTCTCAACGATTTTGAAGGACCGCCGCCTGAACCCGGCCAGTTCCGCTGGGCGACCATCACCGCCTCATCGGACTATGACGTGGTGGCCCGCCTGGAAGCTCAAGCTTTCGCTGAAACGAAAACCCAGTTATGGAGAACAACCGCTCCGGCCGGATTGGTTGCAATCCAACCCGCGGGCGCGCTGATTCATGATGACGCTCTGCCCCATTTGTAAAAGCGAGATCCAGGCGAAGCGGAATCCATTCCGGCCCTTCTGCAGCGAGCGGTGTAAGCTGATCGATCTTAGCAACTGGCTGGGAGGAAGGTACCGCATTTCCACACCAGGATCGAGTCCTGCAGACGAGGAGCGCGATCACCTTGAACCGAACGGCTCAGAAAGCGGCCCTGAATAATCCGCAGCAGGAAATAGCCCCACGCATCGCGACTGTGGGGCCGGTAGGCAGGTTCCCGATTGCTCCCGGAACGGCTGGCTCCGTGGTGGGAGTCGCGGTGACGGCGCTGATCGGCCGCTTGCCGCTCAGCCGCGCTGGTCTGGTTATTGCTCTTGCCGGCGCGAGCGCCGCTGTCTACCTGACTGGCGTATGGGCGGCAGGCCGCGCGGAAAAGGTGTTCGGGGCCGTAGACCCAGGGCCGGTAGTCATTGACGAAGTAGCAGGCCAGATGGTGACTTTTCTGGTCCGGCCCGCCGCTGGATGGATGGGGCTGCTGGCCGGTTTTCTGCTCTTCAGGTTCTTCGACGTGCTCAAACCATTCCCCGCGCGCCGCAGCGAGCATTTGCCTGGAGGCTGGGGCATTATGACCGATGACGTGGCGGCGGGAGTTTATGCCGCGGCGGCGCTGTTTCTCTCAGGACTCGCGATGCGATGAGTTTGTGGAAGAGGGCAGGCAAGCCGGAACCACCCATGCAAAAGCCCGAACCTGCATACGAAAGACCGGCCATCACGGAAGTTGCGCCGCGCGCAGCCATTTCCGGGGGCGAGATTTCAGTCCAGGGCCGCGGCTTCGCGCCGAATGGCCGCGTGCGGCCGTTGGTGCGGTTTGGCGATCTGCTGGGCAGCCTGCTGATGGCTTCACCAAGCCGGCTGGTGGTGAGAGTGCCCGATGGCGTAGTAAACGGGAATCTCACTGTGGATACGGGCTCCGCGGTGAGCGCTCCGGTCCCAGTCAGCGTCGGTGCTGTGGTTGCCGAAAATCTTCACCCGGTCTCGAATCCCGCGCTCGACGCGGCCGGAAACATTTTCACCACGCTCAGCGGCAGCCGTGGCCAGAAAACTCCGGTTTCCGTTTACAAAATCGAGAACGATCACACCGTCCGCCCGTTCCTCTCGGACGTCATGAATCCGACCGGTTTGGCTTTCGATCGCGCCGGGTTGCTCTACGTCTCCAGCCGCATGGACGGCGCCATTTATCAGATCAAGCCAGACGGCCATCGCACGGTCTACGCCGAGGGCATGGGCATCGCCACCGGCATCGCCTTCGACAAGCAAGGCAACCTCTATGTAGGCGACCGGAGCGGCACTATTTTCAGAATCAATACTGACCGGCAGATTTTTGTCTTCGCGACCCTCGAGCCCAGTATTGCTGCTTACCATCTGGCGTTCGGGCTGGATAATTGCCTCTACGTCACCGGGCCCACAACTTCCAGTTTTGATCACATCTATCGCGTTTCGCCTTCTGGTGAGGTCTCTTCTTTCTATCGCGGCCTTGGACGGCCGCAGGGTCTGACTTTCGACGTGAAAGGGAACCTTTACGTGGCGGCATCTCTCAGCGGAAGACGCGGCGTGGTGCGCATCGATCCGGATGGCAAAGCTGACTTGGTGATTTCCGGCCCTGGCATTGTTGGCTTGGCGCTCACCCCGGAGCGCTCCGCAATCCTGGCTTCAGCAGGATCGTTATACGAGATTTCCGTGGACATTGAAGGCCTGCATCTCCCATTGAGTAGCTAGATTGACAGGTTGCTGAAATATCCCGTATGGATGCCGAAATCATCGCCGTGGGTTCAGAATTACTCACCCCTCATGCGATGGACACAAACTCTCTTTATCTGACCGGAAAACTGAATTCCCTGGGAATCGAAGTCCGTTTTAAGACGGTGGTGGGCGATGAGCCGGGCCGTTTGGCGGACGCGTTTCAAACCGCGCTGCGCCGTTCCGGCTTAGTCGTCCTGACGGGCGGCCTCGGGCCGACAGGAGATGATATTACCCGCGAAGTGGTAGCCGAAGTTTTGGGCCGTCCTCTGCAAGAAAACGCCGATGTCCGGAACCGCATTGAAAAGCGCCTTCAGCGTCTTGGCCGCAGCATGCCTGCCAACAATTTGCGGCAGGCCCTGGTGCCCGAGGGCGCCGACTGGCTCGAAAACGCCAACGGCACGGCCCCGGGAATCTGGATGGAGCACGACGGGATCATCACCATTCTCCTTCCCGGACCGCCTTGGGAGTTGGAGGCCATATTCGAATCTTCGTGCCTGCCGCGGCTGGATCGAGTAGGCGGCCAGGAGCGCATTCGCGGGCGAGTTTATAAGGTCGTTGGATTGCCTGAGTCGGAAGTGGACCGCCGCATTCAGCCGATCTACACCGCTTACAGCAATCCCACAACTACGATCCTGGCAAAACTTGGGCTCATCGAGGTCCATTTGCGCGCGCGATGCGCCACTGAGGAGGAGGCTGAAGCATTGCTGAGCGAGGCCGGGGATAGGATCGAGATCGCGCTCGGCGATCACGTTTTTTCAACTCATGGCGAATCGTTGGAAGAGATCGTCGGAATGTATCTGGTCATGAGGCAGCAGACTCTCGCCGTGGCGGAAAGCTGCACGGGCGGCTTGCTCAGTGAGCGGCTCACGAAAATTCCCGGCAGCTCCAATTTCTTTTTGGGTGGCGTGGTCTGTTACAGCAACCAGCTCAAGAGCCGACTGGCCGGAGTTCCCGCCGAGCTCATCGAGGAGCACGGGGCCGTTTCTAAGCCTGTGGCTCAGGCTCTCAGCGAAGGGATTCGCCGGCGCAGTGAATCCTCCATAGGAATGGGCATCACGGGAGTGGCCGGACCGAGAGGCGGCACGGCTGAAAAACCTGTCGGCCTAGTGTTTATTGGCCTCAACGACTCGCGCGGAACCAGCGTGCGCGAGTTTCGCTTCCCGGGGAACCGCGAGAGGATTCGTTATTGGGCTTCGCAAATGGCACTGGAAATGATCCGGCGGCGGGTCAGAGAATAACGAAGCTCAGCGGCATTTTCCCCCGGAGCGAGCGCAGGCGGCGCGCTTTCAGAACAGTCATCAAACCCTGACAATCTGGCGCCATGAGAGTCTTCATCGCCATTGATCTGCCCAGTTCGATCCGGCGCGAGCTCGAGCGCAAGCAAGACGCGCTCCGCGCCGCCTTATCTTCCGGCCCTTCCAGGGAGGATCAGGAAATTCGGTGGGTGCGCCCGGAAGCAATCCACCTGACTCTGAAATTCCTCGGCGAAATTTCAGAACCTGAATTAGAGCGCTTGATTGAGCACCTCCGCCGGCTGGGCCCATTCGAAGCTTTCCCGGTAGAGGTGAGCGGCTTCGGTTTTTTCCCTGACGCGCGGCGGCCGCGCGTCCTCTGGGCCGGCGTTACGGCTTCACCACCGTTATTGGCTTTGGCAGCCAAGGTCGAGGCCGCGGCCGCCGGGTCAGGTTTTGAAATTCGGCCGTTCAGGCCGCATCTAACCCTGGCCCGCTTCAGATCGTCTCGCCCTCAATCTATTTTGGAGGTCATTGCTAAGCGGGAAGAAGACGCGAGCATGGGCCGGTTCATGGTCTCCGAGTTTGCCGTATTTGAGAGCAAACTCTCAAAGACGGCCGCGCCCGAATACCGCAAGCTGGCTGTAATCCCGGAGCAGCGCCGCCT
>JBOGJZ010000114.1:0-3540 GCA_050745645.1 Terriglobia bacterium
AGCAGCCACTTGGCGGATTTCGGCGTGCGCTCGTCCCGCAGGGCAAGCCGGTAGACTCGAATTTCACGTTTCAACCGCCTGTAAAATTTCTTCAGCATAGATATAGTTTATCGTCACTTGACGCCAGATTCAAACAAATCCGGTTTGGCGAAGTGCGGCGGCTTCGGGCCGTCGAAGTTATTGAAAATCAAATCCGGCGGCCAGAGGCTGCCGCTACAAAGAATTGTGCTTCCAGGCGAACCCGGCTAGAATAGTTTCAAATGGAAACTGAGTTGATCCAGATTGCTCCAAGCGCTCCCCGGCTGCGCAAACCGGAGTGGCTGAAAGTACGCTTGCCCGGCGGCGAGAATTATTCCGAATTGCGCAGCCTGATGCGAGACCTCAGCCTGCACACGGTGTGCGAGAGCGCGCACTGCCCAAACGTCGCTGAGTGCTGGGGCCATCGAACGGCCACGTTTATGATCCTCGGCGACCAGTGCACGCGCCGATGCGGGTTTTGCGCCGTGCCCAAGGGCCGTCCGGCGGGCGTGGTGGATTGGGAAGAGCCCGAGCGTGTGGCTCGCGCTGCGAGCGCAATGGGACTCAAGTACGTTGTGGTTACCTCGGTGGACCGGGATGACCTTGAAGACGGCGGAGCCGCGCTATTTGCGCGCACCATCGCCGCTTTGCGGAAGGCGATACCTCAGGTAAAGGTTGAGGTTTTAATTCCGGATTTTCGCGGCTCGGATGAGGCGCTCGAAACTGTTCTGGGGGCGCGGCCGGATATTCTGAACCATAATACGGAGACCGTGCCGCGTCTTTATGGTGTGGCTCGGCGCGGCTCGCGTTACGAGCGCTCTTTACATCTGCTTGACCGCTCCCGGCAGGTGACCCCTGAGATTCCAACCAAGTCAGGCCTGATGGTGGGGTTAGGGGAGACGTATGAAGAGGTTTGTGCGGTCCTTGGCGATTTGAGCGCCGCCGGAGTTGGCATTGTGACCATTGGCCAGTACTTAAGGCCGTCGCGGGAGCAGTTGCCTGTGGCGCGCTTCTATGCGCCGGAAGAGTTTCAGGCGCTCAAACGGGAAGGCGAGCGATTGGGAATCCGGCACGTGGAATCCGGACCGCTTGTTCGCAGCTCCTATCATGCCCACGAGCAGAGCGCTTCCTTGAAGAATTGAATCATTGAGTCATTTGTTCATTGGGTCATTAAGCCGGCGCCTACGTTTCCCGGTGATTTGCCGGAGGGTTTTCCAATGAATCGATGGCTCGAAGAACCGATCAAGCAATTTCCGCTCTCTTCCACTCATTCAAATTTTTCCTGCTGGTGCGAGCGTTGCAGCGCTTTTACAACCGCTCTATGCACGGCCTTGTTGACGAGCGTATCGCTGTTCGCGGTTTCCGAAAGGACCTGGCGGTAAAGCGCATCGCCTTGTTTTCTGTGGCCAAGACGCATATCGACGCTTGCCGCCATAAGTTCCCAGAAGGGGTTTTCCGGGTATTGATTCGAGAGTTCCTCGAAAAGCTGCAGGGCCTTGCCAAATTGATTCTCATTGCTGCGGGTATAATTTTTAGCCAAGTAGAACTTGGCTTCAGCGCGGGTCAGTTCTCCGCGCGCGGCTGCTAGTGTGATCTGCTGGATTCCGAGCTCGCGGTTTCCGCCCGGCAAGCCGATGAGAAAGCGAAGCGCTTTGACGATGGTGGGAAGCGTGTCCACAAAATAGTTGTAAAGGCCAATACCGGTGTAGGCATCGGTGAGCCGGTTATCCAGTCCGATGGCCGTGAGCAGGAGGGAGCGCATTTTTTTGCCGTCGCGCGCGGTCGCCAGGTCCTTGGATCGCAATCCATCGAGGCGCCCTAGTAAAGCATACGCCATGCCCTCGTATAAGGTGCTGCGAGCCACATCCTCGCGCTGCTCGATGCGCGATTTTGCTTTGTGGATCGCGGTTTGGATCAGAGTCTGAAACTCAGAATCGTACGGGGTTTGCCTCAAAGAGACCGCGTCGAAAACGTCGGGGTCGATCAGGTCAGCGGTAGTATAGTAAATCTTCCACCATAGCGCGTTTGCTTCGAGCAGATAGCCGAGCGGCGAGGCGGCATCCTCAGCTTGAATCTGATGGAAGATGGCGATGGCTCCATCCAGGTCGCCGTTCATCAGCCGAGCCATGCCTTCGTCGCCTAACTGTCTGGCGCGTTCACCCTGAGCCGCCGCCGTGCTGAATGCTACGGTGGCCGGCCGGCCCGTGACCGCCGTCAGAAAGACGACCGGGAGCAACACTGAAACCGCGAAGGCTGTGCGGGTTCGCATAAGGCGCTCAAACTCTGTGCCCGGAAAGCCGTTTCAGACTTCGCGGGATACTGAAACCAGCCGCGCTGGACGTTTTCGGGCGCCGCTGACCCACGCTGCGGCGGCTGCCAAAAACTCGAACATGACGAAGCACTCAACGGCAAAGGGCGGAAAGCCAAGGAAGCCGGGGGCGGGCATTTCAAAAATCTTCCAGCCCTGCAGGATGGGGAAAATATAAATCCACCGGGCGTGCGCCCAGTAATTCCAGAACTCCCAGATGAAGCCGCAGATAAGTCCGGAAAGCAGGAAACTTTTCAGCGTGGTTGTGGAACCCTGCTCCCACTCCCGAAGCAGCGACGGCCCGCCCCCTATGTAATTCAGCGGGTCCAGGAGCGGCACAAAACCGGCCCAAACCAGCCCGAACAAGTAGCTCCCGATGCGGGGCGGCACGAGCGCCGGAATAAAGACGCACGCCACGCCCGCCATGACGGTAATCGCTAGCATAACCCGGCCTGTTGGCTTGTGTGGTCTTCCCCGTTGACTGAACAAACCCAGCGCCCGGAGAAGATCAGCGGTTTCAAAGATCGCCGGCCATATAGTAGCGAAGGCCCAGATGTAACCAATGTCTCTTGCGATAACATTAGATGGGAGACCAATATATGCCCAATTCTTAAGGCGAAGGTTGAATGCTTCAAACATTAACCACAACGGCACCGAAGCGGCGGCAAGAAAGCAAAACATCTTCGGCGAGCGTCGTAGCCGTGAAGAGCCCTTTAGACTCACGACAAGGGAATCAGCGAGCAGGATATAACCGGTCCAGGCAAGCGGCGTGAAATAGATTCCTACCCACTTCACCCCGAGCGCAAGCAGAGCCTCTGCTATGAGAATTACGGCGAGGCCAAGCCACCCAGCCGCTGGAAGCGGCCGGCGGCGGTCCAGTCGGAGGTAGCGGCGGGCAAGAAGAAAAAAGGTGACAGCCACCAAGACCAACCCGATTATGATGTGGTTGGGCTGCATAATGCGTTCAAAATTTGAGCATAGCCGGGTTCGAGAGTAGAGCGCAATTGGCTGAACGGCTAGGCGGCGGCCGTGGCGGTCGCGAATGTATCATAATGTTTGAGCCAGGCCAAAACCCAGGACATTCAGACGCAAATAGGAAATAGATGGCACCGTGGAAGACGGATGTTTTACTGGAGGGAAACTGGCGAAGCGCCTCGTCAGTCCTGCTGACTGGCGGAGGCGAGCCGGTTCTCGTCGACACGGGAATGCCTCAC
>JBOGJZ010000115.1:0-4768 GCA_050745645.1 Terriglobia bacterium
CTGGGGCCGGAGGATTCGTCGCTGGCCGCTAGCCTCAACAATCTTGCCCTGCTGTACAAAGCTCGCGGCGACTTCTCCAGTGCGATGCCGCTTTTCCAGCGCGCGCTACGCTTGTGGCTGAAGGCCAGATTCCCGGAAAACTCGCTGGCCGCAACGGCCATGAACAACATGGGCGCCGTTTGCTACGCTCAGAGCAAAAACGCCGAAGCTGAGACGCTATTCAAGAAAGCGCTTCAGATTAAGGAAGAGACTGTTGGCGGGCGCCATCCCGAAGTGGCGACCATTCTAAACAACCTGGCAGAGGTCTACGATGCCCAGGGGCGCTTTGCAGAAGCTGCCTCGCTTCTCGATCGTCTCCTCCACCTTGATATTTCACTCTTAGGTCCGGAGCATCCGGACGTTGCCAAGGACTTGGGTTGGCTCGGCCGGATCGCGGAAGCGGAGACCGATTATGGCCGCGCCGAGAGTTTCTATCAAAAGACTCTTATTGTTTGCGAAAGCCACTTCGGGCCAGAGAGCGCTCAAGCAGCCGAAAACCTCCTCCACTTAGCCAGGGTGTGCAAGCTCCAGGGACGCTACGACGAGGCAGGCGGTTTTTCACAGCGTGCTGACCGCATTTACGGTCTGCCTCCGGAGACTACTGCTGGCGCTCCTGCGGAATTAAAACCTGCAGAAACGCCGGCCGCTTCGAGTGCAGCAAGTAGACCTGACAAGGAAGCAGCTTCTAAACCTTGCGAACCCTTGACGGCCGCCGCCGCTAATGCAACTGAGTCTTCGGCGCGCGTCCTCGAGGAACGAACTACCCCGCTGAAGGGTATGGTTATTTCTGGACCTCCGCAGGAACTGGCTGGGCTGCCCGCGGCTCTAAGTCTGTATGAAATGGCAGAACGATATGCGCGAGAAGGAAATTTGACCGAGGCCGAGAAACTGTATGAAGGAGTGCTGGCTATTGAAGAGGCCCTACCCTCTAAGCACGGCGCAGCGCTGACCGCGACGCTCAATAACCTAGGTGATATTCAAAGGGCTCTCGGACGCACGAACGACGCAGCGTGGATTTTCCAACGGTCGCTTGCCGCGGGCCTCAGCTCGCTGGGCCCGGATCATCCGTATGTGGCGGCGGCCTTGAATAACCTGGCTGCCGTTTGCGCTGACCGCCGGAAGTTCTCCGAGGCTGAGAAACTCTGCGAAGAGTCCTTGCGCATCGAAGAGAGCATGCCCAACAGCTCCGAGCTGACAATCATCCACGAGAATCTGGCGCAGCTTCGCGAAACGAACAAGCCTGCCTGACTATTCGCCATTCGGCGAGATCACGACGAACATCGGGTAGCCCTGGTGGATCACCCGCAATAGCGTTTCACCGCCGGCCGAACCCGCCAGACGGCTAAAGTCCGCCACGGAATTCACGGGCTGGCGATTGATGCTTTCGATGACGTCACCCTGCCTGAGACCGGCTTGGCCGGCAGGACTGTTGGGGTCGATCCCTGTAATCACCACCCCGTGTTCGCCCGCCGGCAAGTTCAACTGGCTGCGAACGTCCGGAGTCAGATCCTGCACGGAGATTCCGCGCAGCGTGCTCTGGCTCGGCGCCTTGCCTGTGCCGCCGGGGCCGTTTTGCGCGATGTTCGACGGCAGTTCGCCAAGGCTTAGGCCGAGGGTCATAGGTTTGCCGTCCCTCAAAATTCCGAGCTTTACTTCCGTGCCCGGATTCAGGGAGGCCACGGAGTAACGCAGGTTATTCGCCGAGGTTACTTGCTTGCCGTCCAGCGTGCGGATCACGTCACCTGCTTTAAATCCTGCCTTCGATGCGGGCGAGCCGGGCTCCACGCTCTCAACCAGCGCGCCATTGAGATCAGGCACATTGAACTGCTTCGCCAATCCCGGCGTCAGTTCTCCGATGCGAACTCCGATGTAGCCACGCTGCACTTTTCCATGCTTGATCAGATCGGTCATGATGTGGCTGGCCGTGTTAGAAGGAATTGCAAAGCCGATGCCGATGAAACCGCCCTGGCCGCCAGGGCCGCTGTTGGAGCTGAGAATTGCCGTGTTGATGCCAATCACCTGGCCGTGAATATTGACGAGGGCGCCGCCCGAGTTGCCGGGATTAATGGCCGCGTCAGTCTGAATAAAGTTTTCGTAATTTTCAATATTCAAACCGCTGCGCCCGAGCGCACTGACGATACCCTTGGTCACTGTGAAATCCAGCCCGAACGGATTCCCGAACGCGAACACCATGTCTCCGACGTGCAGGGTGGTGGAATCACCCAAAGGCGCCGTAGGCAGACCGGTGGCGTCGATTTTCACCACCGCAAGGTCCGTCTGGGGATCAGCGCCCACCACCTTGCCTGTGAAAACTCGCTTGTCGAGCAACATCACTTTGATATCGCTGGCGTGCCGGATCACATGATTATTCGTGAGAATGTAGCCGTTCGCGGAAACGATTACGCCGCTGCCTAGCGCATGCTCCCGCTGCTGTCTCGGAATATTTGGAAACATGTTTCCAAAAAACTGGCGGAAGAAAGGATCCATGGAGAAAGGAGACTGTTGCAGTTGCACCACCTGAGTGGTCTGAATGCTGACGATGGCGGGCTTGACAACGTTAGCGATGTGCTCGAACGCTGCATTTTGCCGCGCCAACGTCTGGATTTCCGGCCCATTCAGGCCATCGCCGTTGGCCAGGACAAAGTCGCTAGTCTGGTTACTAAAATGAAGAACCAACGCAAAGGCCAAGACAAGCACGCCGATGCATGTCAGGCTGATGCCCAGCAGGTTCTCACGAAGAAATCGCTTGTTGATAGGGCGCATGAAACCCTTCCTCCTATGCTCGATGAGCCCGTTCCACCGAGAGAGCCTTCATTTTCCAGCCATCGAAATGGCCAGCAGCCTCTCCAGCCCACCAGCTAGATTTTAATATGCCGGGTTATGGATTCCAAAGCTAATTCCGTTCATTCGATGCTGTCTGATGCCCGGAAGGTTTACTTTTACTAATGATTTGCAGATCCGGGAAGGGTATGGCATCACTGCTCTTGGCCCCGCATAGATACTGAGCGCGGGCTTGACAAAGGGTTTACCATATGGTTTCGTACTCCTTTAACGCGCCGGTTTGCATCCGGCGCCAAAAGGCCGGAGTTCAGTGCATTTGCCATGATGCCCGTTGAAACCAACTTGGCGGAGCCGAGGTACGAGGCGGCTTTTTTTTACGGCCTGTTCCTGCGAGGCCATCCAGTGCAGAAGCTCCGCGCGGACATTGACGTGCCGCCCCAGGTGCTGGAACGCTGGCAAAAGCTCGCCGTGCAAGACCCGTGGTACCAAGCCGCCGTACAGCGCATCGTGAACTACCGGAAGGAAGTGCTGGCTATTTTCGACTCGCTGGTCTTCCGGGAGATGATAACCCCCACCCGAATGCAATAATGCGGCGCTAGACCCATTTGCGCAGCAGAATATCTCCCGCCCAGGTTAAGAAGAACAGCACGCTGATATAGCCATTGATGGTGAAAAAGGCGGCGTTCACCTTGGAAAGGTCCGATGGGCTGACCAAATGGTGCTCATAAGCCAGCAGCACCGCCACCAGGACCAGTCCCAGGCCGGCGAGCCAGCCCAAGTGCTCGATGCGGGCGGTGGCAACCAGCAACCCGAGCATTAGAACGTGCAGCACCGTCGAGCCGCGAAGCGCCGCTGCGATTCCGTATCGGCTTGGAAAAGAGGCCAAGCCTTGCTGCCGGTCGAAATCCACATCCTGGCAGGCGTAAATCAGGTCAAAACCCGCAACCCACAACGTGACCGCTCCGCCGAGCAGCAGCACCCCGAGTTTCAGGTCGCCACGCAAAGCGATCCAGGCGGCGATGGGGGAAAGCCCCAGCGCTACTCCAACCGCCAGATGTGAAAGCCAGGTAAACCGCTTGGTATATGAATAGCCGAACAAGACCACCAAGGCTACGGGCGAAAGCTCAAGAGCGAGCCGGTTGAGTTCTCCGGCGGCCAGGATAAAAACCGCGCTGGAGATGATAGTGAATCCGGCGGCAAAATGCAGGCTGAGTTGGCCGGTGGCAAGCGGACGAAGGCGCGTACGCGGGTTCAGCGCATCAAAGCGGATGTCCGCGATGCGATTGAACGTCATGGCGGCGCTGCGCGCGGCGACCATGGCCACGACGATCCAGAAAATCTGGCGCAGCGTGGGCCATCCCCGCACAGCAAGCAGCGCTCCGGTCAGCGCGAAGGGCAAAGCGAAAACCGAATGCTCGAACTTGATCATTTCGAGCGTCGTGCGGACTCTTGCCAACAGGCCGTTTGGCCGCGATTTTTGCGGGGATTGCCCTAACCCCGCAGCTCCAGCACGAATCTGAGCCAATCATTCCTCCCTGCTCCGAACAGGCGCATCACAAATTGTAGGGGCACGCTTGTATGCCCCCTGTTCACGCGTCAATTTCGCTGGCCTGGAGCCTGCGGACCGCCGCCTCAGTTTCGTTTGCAAGTCGCGCGACTAAGGCCGCAGCGGATTGACGGCGCGCCAAACGGACGCCTTGGCCAGCCCAGAGGGAGAGGTATTCAGGACGGCCCTGCTTGGCGGCGGCATTCCGTAGCGGGCGCGTCAGCGCATTTTGGAGCGGAAACGGAAGAATGGTTTCCGGGGCGCCGTCGAACTCCGTCATTAAGCGGTTGACGATTCCACGCGCCGGGCGTCCGGAAAAGGCTCGCGTCACGCGGGTCTCGTGTTCGCGCGCCGTAAGGATGGCCTGCTTATGCGCCTCCGGTATGCCAGCCTCATCACAGG
>JBOGJZ010000116.1:0-7242 GCA_050745645.1 Terriglobia bacterium
GTTCAAGCATGACCAGCTCTTCGACGGCGGCAAAGTCTACGACTTGGCGAACACTACCGCCCTTGCCCAGGAGGTCGCATGAGTCCAAACGAAATTTACGCTTTACAAACAAGAGAGAATCTACCATCTACCATCTTCTCAACCACGGGTTGGGCAGACATCACGCTTCATGTAATCTCTGGTGGGGGGGCGCACATGGCGCCATTTAGCGTGTGGGCGGAGCGAAAGACGCTGGCTGACTCATCGGCGTTACACATGCCAGGCCGTGCACATCGCAGAGGGCGCGCTGCGTGTGCGCCGCCCACGATAAAATGGCTCAGCGATTTCGCTGGGCTGTTTTGGTTTTGGAAAGGGAAACCAGCTAGGATTGTGCAAGAAAGGCGCAGACCATGGCATCAGGATGGGAAGAATACATCACGAGCGACCCGGAAATTCTGCGCAGCAAACCCCGTCTGAAAGGCGCCTGCATTCCAGCCAGCCTCGTTCTTAGGATATCTCGCAGCAGGAAAAACGACCGATGAAGTCATCGCAAACTTCCCGGATATTACACCAGAACAGATCACAGCTTGTCTTGACTACGCCCGCCACCTTGCCGAGTTTGAGGTCGGCGTCTGATGGAGTTGCGGTTTTTCGCAAACCACTGCGTCTCCGGCTTGTCGCGAGTTGGGTCCGGCGCAAGATAGCGCAAAGTTTTTCTTGCAACCTTTGCAAACACCGTTGCGTCTAAGGAGATAACTTATACTTATGACTACCTTGGGGAGGCGGGATCGCACAGGGCAACTTGAGCCCCCACCTCCTCCCTCCTAGGCGGCAAGTCAAGCGGTGATGGTCTTTAGCAGCTCAGTCGCAGCGGACTTGTTGAATTCTCGCGTCAGCGCGCAGCGAAGACATAGCACGCAGCGCACTTTCCTTGGCTTAGTACTTCCTGAGCACGCCGATCACGCGACCCTGAACTTGAATGCTGCCTAGAGGGAGAAAGATCGGATCCATCTGCGAGTTGGCAGGCTGCAAGCGGACCCCGCCGTTCGGCTCGCGGAAAAATCGCTTTAAGGTAGCTTCCGCTCCGCCGATTAAAGCCACTACAATCTCGCCGTTGGACGCGCTGTCAGCACGCTGCACCAGAATATAATCACCATCGCAGATGTGATCGTCAACCATCGAATCGCCCTTCACTTTGAGGACGAAAATGTCACCTTGGGGAGGGACGAATTCACCGAGCGAGAACGTCTCCGCCGAAGATATCGCCTCCACAGGGCGTCCCGCGGCAATCCGTCCGAGTAGCGGGAATTCCAAAGCTGGCTTTGAGGATTCGAGCCGTTGAGGGGCTGAAAGATTTCTGGCTGTGCCATGGGTGGCAAGGCCGCGCCCGGCCGCCTTTCCAAACGGCACGGGACCAAGCATTGCGATCACATCGATCGAGCGGCTCTGATTGTAGCCACGCCGGATGAAACCTTTTCGTTCGAGGTTTTGCACGTGCTTGTGTACCGTCGCAAGCGACGAAAGCCCCAGCGATTCGCCAATCTCTTCAAAGCTGGGCGAATAGCCATGATGGTTGATAAACTTCGCCAGGAAATCGAGCACCTGTTTTTGCCGCCGTGTAAGCGCCATTGTGTGCACCTCGCGTTCTCAGCTCAAGGGAGCCGTTCTACTCACTCTGAAAAAACTCCAGCCTTCAGCAGAAGTATAGGCGAATAAAAGGCGAAATAGCAAGCAGATAATCCTGACTCGTCGCTTACGTCGGAATAACGAGTGATGAAATTAAAGAATCGTCAAACTGCCCCGCTTCTGCGAATGCCAGTTTCAGGTCAGAAATCTAACTCCGGCTGGATTACGATTCGCGTGGAGCGCGATTTTGGCGCGCGGCCTTGAACACGCTCCGAAATTCATCAGACCGCTTACGAAGTTCGAGCCAATCAAAGAAGATCTCAGGCGTTTGCAGCCATACTGCGAACCAACGCGCGATTTCAGCTTTCTCGCGCCGTTTGAGTGGATGCACTTTTGAACTGGCCGCCAAGCCTTCAGCCCGCATCCGCCCTTTGAGTGCTATCCAGCGGACCCACGCTGCGCCTGCCTGGTCTCCGGCTAGCTCATAAGCGCGAAACGCGGCATCGAGTTCGCGGATGGAGGCTTCCGCCTCATCGAAATTGCGGAACTTCAGTCTCCCTTTGAGAGCGGCAGCGTAGGGCTCTGGCATGGAAACATCGCCATAGAGATCGCGGTATTTGACGGATACTCCAGCGTCTCGCAGAACCTGAGCGATATACGAAGCCGGTCGTTTGATCGCGCCAAAGCGCTGGGCAAGCCGTTCTTCGATTTCCCTGATTTCGGCGGCGCCTGCTTTCTTGAGCTGTTTCTCCGCCCAATATTCCAGAATGACTTGCTTCCGGGTCTGAGAGTCTCGGCTCACAGGCTTCTCATGGTGCAGTTTTGCCGCGGCCTAACGCGCATTACGACGGCGCCTTGCAGAACTGGAATTGCGGCTCTCCGTATCGCGCCCCGCCGCGGCCGCAACTTCGCGCCGGTAGCGCGCCACGTTGCGGTTATGTTCGGTGAGCGTATCCGCGAAAACGTGACCTCCATGGTTGTTGCTTACAAAGTACAGCGCGTTGCCTTGAGCAGGATGCAAGGCGGCGCGAATGGAGGCGGCGCCGGGGCTACAAATAGGCCCTGGCGGGAGGCCCGCGTGCAGGTAAGTGTTGTAAAGAGAATCGACCTTCAGATCGGCGCTCGTAATCGCGCCGCGAAACGATGAATCCTGCTTAACCTCGACGGCGTAGGCCACTGTGGGATCGCACTGAAGCGGCATGCCCTTTTCGAGACGCCGTACAAACACTCCGGCAATCTCCGGGCGCTCCTCCGGGCTGGGCGTCTCCTTTTCCACGAGCGACGCCAGCGTCATGACGTTGTGCAGCGCTTCCGGCCCGGCAGGCAGGTCCTGAGCGAACCGGTTTTTAAGCACCTTCCGGAACCGGGCGAGCATGGTCTCGACGATCACGGCTGGTGAAACACCGCGTGGAAAACGGTAGGTGTCCGGAAAAAGATAGCCCTCAAGCGAAGCAGCCTGCGGGTCGAGGTCATGGATGCTTTCTGGGTTGTGAGTTGCCGCCAGGAACGCCTCAGGATCGACGCCGAGAGTTTGTTGATAGATTCGGGCCATGTCGAAACGGTCCGACCCCTCGGGAATCACCACAGCGTGCAGGTAAACTTCACCACGAACGAGCTTCCAATAAACCTGCGAAGCGGTCAGCGGGCGGTCAAACAGGTATTCGCCAAATTTGATTGTTTCTCGCCGGCGGCGTCCTAACCAGTAGCGGGCGAGAAAAGGGAGGCGGTAAGCGAGGACGCCGTGGCGGACCAGAGATTCCGCGACAGCCGGGGCCGAAGCGCCGGGTTGGATGATCACCACCTGGCGGCCCGCGTATCCGCGATAAGGCGAGGTGAGCTCTTTAGTCAGCCATAGACCGGCGGAGAGCGCTGCCGCCACAGGAATGATCCAAAGCCACTTCTTCATGTTGTGGAGAAAGGCAGAGGCGCGGGCTGGGCGCAGTGGGCGCGCCAATCAAGATAACCCTGGAGGATGAGCGTGGCTGCTACACGATCTACAGCCCGCTGGCGCTTGATGAGGCCAATGCCGGAAGAGCGCAACATGCGGTTCGCCTCCGCGCTGCTGAGCCGTTCATCCCAAAGCCTGACGGCGCACTGAACGCGCTTGCCCAACTTCTGCGCAAACTCCTCCACGCGCCGCGACATCGCGCTCGGAGAGCCATTCTTGCTCAGGGGATTGCCAATGATGATTTCTTGCGCATCGTATTCGCGGACTAACGCTTCAAGCGTGGAAAGGTCGCGGTTTACATTACTACGTTCGATGGTCTGCAGCCCCTGCGCCGTCAGCCCCAGCGCATCGGAAACCGCCAGGCCGAATCGCTTCATGCCGAAATCAATGGCTAGCACTCTACGTTCCACCATCGTCTCGTGTAGCCGGCGAAAGCGCCCCATTCGGCGGCCTGTTATTCTGAGCGCGCTCACTCCGCCTCGATCCCGCAGAGATTCTTCGCTGCGCTCAGAATGACAGGCGAAGAGCCTGCCCTGAGCGAAGCGAAGGGGCTCAGCATGATGTGGGCGCTATCAGACGCGCCGCTTATTTCAGCTACGTGACGCTAGGTCGAAACAGCTTTTGTTTCCGGCGCCGGGAGCGCAAATGCCTTGATATCCGACCGGAAGCAAATCCGCTTGTGGCTTCCATCGCAGAACGGCTTGTTTTCTGACTGCCCGCAACGGCACAAGCCTATTTTCGTGCGCCCATTCAGATCAAAACGATTTCCTTCTTGATCGAAAATTTCAAAATCGCCCTCGATGCGGATAGAGCCATCGGTTCTGACTGTGATCTTGGTTGCTGGCAAATGCTTTCTCCTTACGCGAAAATAATCTGGCCGCCTATTTGTGTTGTCCTCTATACGCTCTATGGTGAAATCCTTGATGCCGCCTCTATCTCCAATATACCCTGCCGGGAAGGACGCAAACCACAATGGCGAAAAATACCAGGGAAATCGCTCCGTGCAGGACCATCCAGCTTCTGCGGGGTACAAGCAGCTCGCCAGCCATAAACCGGCGGGCGCGCGAATAGGCAATCACGTGAAGGATAATCAGGCACAGCACCAGGATCAACTTGCATTCGAACCACAGGGAGTGCAGGTAATAGAAAACCCTGCCATAGAGAAGAAGAATGCCTGTGATCACCGTGATGACCGCGCCAGGATTGGCCATCCCGTTGAGGAGTTTCATCTCAGCGCGCGCCAGCGCCACACGGCCGCCCTCGACGCTTTCCTCGGCGTGCTGCCCAAGCAGCGCCGTCGTCACCAGAAGACCGCCGATCCAGAAAACCAAGCCGATGACGTGAAACAGCAACGTCCAGACGATCATGTGCTCCATGCAGGTTACCTTTTTTCTGACGCTTTCCGGCGGATCGCTTTTGCAGCCAGGCCGCTTGCCTGAGAATAGCACTGAACGGCTTACAAGCTGCCGGAAAATTGCAAAGCGGCACGCTTGAAAATACTTGCGGAAGTCCAAGCGAACAAAATATCATTTTGAGAATCAGACCTTATATGGCCACGCATCGCGGCGACGCACCCGTTGAGAAGGAAATCGAAAGGCTCCGCTCCGAAATTCGGCATCACGAATACCGTTACTACGTTCTGGATGACCCTGAGATTTCCGACCATGACTTTGACCGGCTCATGCGTAAACTCCTGGATCTCGAACGCCGTCATCCCCAGCTCGTCACGCCAGACTCGCCTACGCAGCGCGTGGGAGGCGAGCCCGCGCAGGCGTTTCCTAAAGTTCGTCACCAGGTTCCCATGCTTAGCTTGGACAATACTTATTCACTCGATGAGCTCAGCGGCTTTGACCGGCGCGTGCGCGAACTTTCCGGGCGAGCGGACGTGGAGTACGTAGGCGAGCTCAAACTCGACGGACTTTCCATGGCGCTCACCTATGAGAACGGAGCCTTGGTGCGGGGCGTAACGCGCGGCAATGGAGTGGAAGGCGAGGACGTGACCGCTAACGTCAAAACCATCCGCTCCGTCCCCCTGAAAATTGAACCGGCACGCTTGGAAGCGGCGGAACTTGCAAAACAGTTTGAAGTGCGCGGGGAAGTGGTCATGCCGCGCCGCGCCTTCGAGCGCCTGAATGCGCAGCGGGAGGCTGAGGGTGAGCCGAAGTTCGCCAACCCGCGCAATTCAGCGGCAGGCGCGATGCGGCAGATGGATTCAAGAATCACCGCACAGCGCGGCCTCGACATGTTTCTGTACTACCTGCTTGTGAACGGCAAAGCCCCGTTTCCCAGCCACTCACAAGCGCTCGACATGCTCACGAATTTGGGCTTCAAGGTAAACCCTCATCGGCGCCGGTGCCGCTCATTCGGCGAGGTAACGGAATATATCCGGGAATGGGAGGCCCGGCGTGAAAGCTTAGAGTACGAAATTGACGGCGTCGTGCTGAAACTGGACGACACGCAGCTTTGGGATGAGCTGGGCAGAACCGCCAAGTCGCCCCGCTGGGCGATTGCCTACAAATATACCCCGCGGCAAGCAACCACCGTAGTGCGGAAAATTCGCGCGCAAGTGGGACGAACCGGCACACTGACACCCGTCGCCGATCTTGATCCGGTAGAGGTAGGCGGCGTTAAGGTAAGCCACGCCACGCTGCACAATATGGATGAAATCGAGCGGCTCGGAGTGCGCGAAGGCGACACGGTGCAGATTCAGCGAGCCGGCGACGTAATTCCGCAAGTGGTCAAGGTGGTGAAGCGTTCGCCGGACAGCCGCGAGTTTCACATGCCTGACAAGTGCCCTATCTGCGGAGGCGAGGTTTTCCGTGCCGAAGGCGAAGTGGCATACCGCTGCGCTAACACCGCTGCTTGCCCGGCACAGCTCAAGGAGTCACTGCTGCATTTTGCCGGCCGCCGGGCCATGAACATCGAGGGTCTTGGCGAGGCCCTCGTGGATCAGCTTGTGAATCGCGAGCTTGTGAAGGATGCCGCCGGTCTTTACGTCTTGACG
Organism: Terriglobia bacterium; assembly: GCA_050745645.1. Lineage (GTDB taxonomy): Bacteria > Acidobacteriota > Terriglobia > UBA7540 > UBA7540 > RH2-MAG17b. The sequence goes on from JBOGJZ010000116.1 coordinate 6,558, forward strand.
GAAGATCAGATCGCCAGCCTTGAACGTATGGGCAGGAAGTCGGCCGCTAATCTCATGGCGGAGATCGAGAAGAGCAAGCAAGTCGATTGGGCCCGCGCCCTGTTCGCCCTCGGTATCCCGTTTGTCGGCGAACGAACCGCGCAACTCATCGCAGAGCATTTCGATTCGCTTGAAACGCTGGCCAGCGCAAAAGCCGGAGATTTGGAAGAGGTGCCTGAAATCGGTCCCAAAACCGCCGCGGGCATTGAGAAGTTCTTTGCCGAAAAGCGCAATCGCGAGGCGCTCGAAAAATTGCGACAGGCGGGATTACAGCTTCACGGCGGGAAGCCTGTCACTCGTGGCCCGCAGCCGCTCGCCGGAAAACAGTTTGTGCTCACAGGCACGCTGCCGCGACTTTCCCGGGACGAAGCGGCAGCGGCAATCGCAGAAGCCGGCGGCCGCATCACCGGGTCTGTTAGCAAGAAAACGGATTACGTGGTCGTGGGCGATAACCCCGGGTCAAAACTGGAAAAAGCTCGCGAGTTGGGCGTGAAAACCATCGATGAAGCGAATCTCTTGAAGCTAATAGGGCGAACCTGAGCCGAAAGAATGGCTCGGGCGCTAACGCAGGCGAGTTTGGCTTGTTTGCCGCCGCGAACGGCTGCGCTAAATCCCCTCCCTTCACAAGCCGCAGGCTAGGCTAAGC
>JBOGJZ010000117.1:0-4762 GCA_050745645.1 Terriglobia bacterium
GAGGAGAGCCGGACTACATTGCTGTTGGCGACTTTAATGGTGACGGCAAGCTGGACATGGCAGTTACCAATTGTACGACCTCAAATCTGTACGTCCTTCTGGGAAACGGCGACGGCACCTTCCCGACTTCGCATGTTTACTCCACTGGAGGTTGCCCATACTCAGTCGTGGCGGGAGACTTCAACAGCGACGGAAAGCTCGACCTGGTCGTCGCCAATGCGGATATCGGCAACGTTTCAATCTTTCTGGGGAATGGCGACGGGACTTTCCAGGCGCCTGTAACCTATGCGGTAGGCTCTGATCCGTATTATATGGCTATAGGAGATTTCAATGGCGACGGCAAGCTCGACCTGGCGGTTGCGAATGACTTCGGCAACACGGTCTCGATCCTGCTGGGCAATGGCGACGGCACATTTCAATCGCAGGTCACTTATGCAGTGGGATCATCCCCGAGCTACGTGGTTGCGGGTGACTTTAATGGCGATGGCAAGCTCGACTTGGCAGTTGCAAACCAGTCCGGCTCTTCTGTCTCAATTTTGCTCGGAAACGGCGATGGCACTTTCCAGGGGCAAGTTAAATACGCGGTCGGCAGCAGTCCCTTTGGCATAGCCGCGGGCGATATCAATGGCGATGGCAAGCTCGACCTGGCAGTTGCAAACAGCAACGGCGGCGACAATACGGTCTCCATTCTGCTAGGAAACGGCGATGGCACTTTCCAGAGCCAGTCAGTTTTTTCCACAGGCCCCCAACCGCGTGGCATGGTCATGGCCGATTTCGACCATAGTGGGAGATTAGGGGTGGCCGTTGCGGATAGCGGCTCGGGAAAAGTGACGGTGTTCCTGCAAACGGCTTCTGCCTCCCCCAGCAGCTTAAGCTTCGGCAACCAGAATATCGGCGTCGCAAGTTCCGCGAAGACCGTGACGCTGACCAACACGAGCGGCGGCGCCTTGAATAGCCTGAGCATCGGCTTTACAGGAACCAACAAGAGCGACTTCAGCCAAACCAACACTTGCGGTTCATCGCTGGCCGTCAATGCCAACTGCGCGATCAATGTAACTTTTACGCCCGGCGGGGTCGGCGCGCGTTCTGCTTCCTTGACGCTGAGCGGAAGCGCGACGATTGTTCCCTCATCCATCAGTTTGACCGGAACGGGAATCGGGCCGGCGGCCACGCTGTCTCAGGCGAGCCTGACGTTCAGCAGCCAGAACGTGAACACCAAGAGCGCTGCCCAGCCGGTTACACTAACGAACAACGGCACGGCAGCCTTGATGATAACCAGCATCTCCGCGACCGGTGATTTTGCCGAGACCAACACCTGCGGCAGCTCCGTTGCGGCGAGCGGTGGCAGTTGCAGCATCAGCATCACCTTTACCCCCACAACGTTTGGTACGAGAAACGGCTCGATCAGCATCGCAGATAATGCCGGCGGCAGCCCACAGGTGATCACGCTCAGCGGAACCGGCCTTGGCGCTGGGGCATCGCTGGCGCCCAGCAGCGTAGCTTTTCCCTCACAGGCGGACGGGACGTCGAGTTCTCCGCAGGCCATTATGCTGACCAATTCAGGCAATGCACCGTTAGCAATTACGGGCGTTCAGATTTCATCAAGCAACTTCGCTGAGAGCAACACCTGCGGCTCTTCCTTGGCGGCTGGAGCGAAGTGCGCGATCTCGGTCACTTTTACGCCCCCGGCTACGGGCAACTTTAGCGGCAGCTTGACGATGACGGATAACGCGCCGGGAAGCCCGCAGGCTGTACAGCTTTCCGGCAGCGGGAGTGGCCCTGCCATAGCGCTCTCCGCTTCCAGCCTTAACGCGGGACCAGCCATCGTGGGCCAGAGCGCCAGTCCGCAGCAGGTGACACTCTCCAACACCAGCACCGGCCCGGTCACGATCACGGGGATTGTGGCAAGCCCTAGCAACTTCACGGATACAACCACCTGCGGCGCAACACTCGCCGCCGGAGCCAACTGCGTAATCACGGTGACGTACATGGCCACGGCCGGCGGCGGCCAGACAGGGACCTTGACCATTTCGACCAGCGCGCCAGGCCCGCCGTTGGTCGTTACGCTATCCGGAACAGGGCAGGATTTTTCGATCGGCTCCTTCATCACGTCGGCGACGGTCCAGGGTGGAAGCACGGCTGTTTATCTGTTGAAGATTGGCTCGGAGGGAGGGTATGGCGGGACGGTATCCCTGAGTTGCAGCACCGGTAACGTTCAAGGCGTTTCCTGCTCGCTGACCCCGAATCAGGTGAATCTGAGCGGAGCCGGCGCGTCCAGCGTAACGATGGATCTAAATACCACGGCCTCGTCACTCGGCTCCCTATGGCCCAGCAATACGAATGATCCCTCGCCGCCGGGATGGCTGTGGCTGGCAGTGCTTGCTTTGCTGGGAGCGCTGAGCATTGCCACCGCGTCGAAGCGGGCGGGCAAGGCGCGGCTGCGGGTGATGTTGCTCGCAGGAGTCCTGTTGATGCTGGCTGCGGCATGGACCGGTTGTGGCGGATTGACGAGCTTGCCAAACACTGATCCCAGCGGCGGAACGCCGGCGGGTACTTATAACATTACCGTCACCGCGACTTCAGGCAAGATGACGCACAGCGCCCAGGTGAAGCTGGTGGTGCGGTAGGGCGGTTTTTTACGGCAGCAGAACGTTAGCAGGCTGGGAGGAGATTCGAGCATGCCAAGCCGGTGGCACGGTCTATTAATCGTGGCTTTGTTTGCGGTAGCGGCGCCTCTCCAGGTTCGTGCCGGCTCGGCCGCCATCGGTTCGGTAATTGGAAGCTTGAACGCGAGGATCGGTCAGCAGCCGCTCCTCCCGAACACCGCCATCTTCAGCGGAGACAACCTGGACGTAGGGAATGGCGCGGCAGTTGTGGTTCTGAAGCGCGGCGGCAGGATGACGCTCGGACGTGATACGGAAGGCGCGTTCAACATTGACTCGCAAGCGGTAACTCTGGTGCTGGCGCGCGGGATCGTATCGCTGTTTCAGGAAGCTCACGGCGCTGGGTTGCGGGTGAGAGCAGCGGACACTACGGTTCAAACCGGAGAAGGGAACACGGCGGGCACAGTCGCAAGGCTCGGCGACGCCGTTGTGATTACTACGACGCGCGGGATTTTACTTGTCAAACGGGCTGGAAAAGTAATCCGGCTCATCAAGGGCCAGACGATGGCGGCAGATGCTAAGGAATCCCAAGGCGGTGCGACGTACAAGCTGATCCGAGGCGGCAATCCAGGGCTGGAGGCCGGCGCCCTCGCAACAGACGCCGCCGCTCTCGCCATGGCAACGGTCGCAGCTTCGCGGGTCACCGATGCCCACAATACGTCGAACACAGCGAATGTAAACTTCCGCTCCGCCACCGCTGCGGCCGGACTTGCCAATGCGGTAGCCGTCTCAGCAGGCTGCGCGATTAATGCCTCCCAAGGCGCTAACGTGCCCAGCCCATATATTCCTCCGCCGGGCGCTGCCTGCCCGTGACACACAGATGAGAAGGTAGCGCAGGATCCGCCTTTAGACCCCTTCGCCATGCTCAGGGCAGGCTCTGGGGCCGTTGGTTGGAAAATCAAAGGTCGCAGCGTTACCCAGCCAACGCTGCGCTACAAATCTCGGAATGGCACGGTTCTAGAACGTTTTTCATCAGCCTGTCAAGCGCGCGCCGTTGCATCCTGCCTCCGCGCCTACCACTCCACATACTCGGCTAGCTCCAGGGGGGTGAAGCCGGCAAGCTCCGGCTCAATGGAGATTTTGAGGTCTGTTTGGGCAAAAACTGTTTGCCGGATGTGGCGGGCAAGCAACAGCACGTCGCGAGCCGTCGCGCCGCCCTCGTTGAGCAGCACCAGCGGCTGCCGCTCGTTTACGATTGCCCTGCCTATGCGATGGCTCTTCAGTCCGCACGCCTCGATCAGGAAGGCGGTTGAAATTCTGATGTCTCGACGAGCGGCTGAACGTTGGCGGAGTTCCCGCAGCCGGCTTAGTTGCTCCCGGTTGAAATGGTCCTGGAAGCGCTGGTCGAGCGCCTCATACTCCTCCTGGCTCAACGTTACATTCTTGAAGAACGAACCTGCGTTTCCGCCTTTCTCCTCCCGTGGATAAGGAAATTTCGCATCCCGAATGGCGATGATCGCTTGGCGAATTTTCGCCAGCGTGGGCTGGCGGGTGCCGAGGTCCTTGAACCATGCTTTAACGTCGTGATATTCGAGATTCGGGCGCGGATCGCGGTCAAGGCGAAGGGTTAGATTCAGGATCAAATAACGGCCCTTGTGCGACGAATTGAAGATGCTCTTGCGGTAAGCAAGACCGCACTCGGCGGCGGTCAACTGGCTTGTGGCGCCGGTGCGAAGGTCAGCAACCTGGACTTCCTGCAGCGCGTCGCTGAGCTGCTGGCCATAGGCTCCAATGTTTTGCACGACGGCCGCCCCGGCCAGTCCGGGGATGTGGGATAGATTTTCAATACCCCACCAATTGTTCTCGACCGCGTAAGCCGCCAATTTGTCCCACGGCTCGCCTGCTTCTACTCGCAATAGGACGCGCTTCGTAGATTTCTCCTCTACCGTTACGCCCGCGCGGGCCGGATGCAGGACGAGAGCATCCAGCCCGTGGTCGCTGATCAAGAGGTTGCTGCCGCCGCCCAGGACGAAAGTCTGAACGCGCTTTGAATCCGCAAACTCCAGCGCCTGCGTCAGGTCAGATGGCACGCGGATTTCCGCGAAGTAGCGGGCGGGTCCGCCGATTTTGAACGTTGTGTAAGGCTTGAGCGGATGATT
>JBOGJZ010000118.1:0-1791 GCA_050745645.1 Terriglobia bacterium
TTTGTTTCCCTGGTTTTGCAAATCAAGAGCCGCAGAGTTTGAAATGCATAAACTCTGATGCGCTATCTGCGGGGCGCTAGTCCACAGGTCCCCCTGCCGCCGATTTACGCAAGTCGTCCAATAGCGCTTGTTTGGAGTTTTCTTCGTCAAAGGAAGCGAGAATGCCGTTTGCACAAATGCCAGTGATTGCTTCCGCTGACAGTCCAAACACGGTGTGGAGAAGATTGAGTTCGTCTTCGAGGCTGGCTCCGAACAAAGCTGGATCATCCGAATTCACGGTAACGCACAATCCAGCCTCGAGAAATCGCGGCAGCGGATGCTGTTCAATGCAAGGAATGAGGCCGGTGCAGACGTTACTGGTGGGGCACACCTCCAGAGGTATGCGGCGCTCGGCGAGTAGATTGAGCACTGCGTCATCCTGAGCTGCGGAAAGGCCGTGGCCGATGCGCTCCGCATCGAGCAGCTCGACGGCTCGGCGCACGCTCTCCGGCCGGGAATTCTCACCAGCGTGGGCGACCGCGTGCAGCCCCACGCGCCGGGCCTCGTGAAAGATGTCCGTAAAAAGCTCAGCGGACCCGCGCTCCTCGTCGCCTCCGATGCCGAATGCCACAACGCCGTCCGCCTGGAAAATCCTTGCCCAGCCGAGCACCTCGCGGGCATGGTCAGGCCCGAACTGGCGCACCGCATCGAAAATCCAGCGGACGCGGATGGGCAGCCTGGCTTGGATCTCTTCACAGGCTCTCTGAATGGCTTCAAAAACGGCGGGCAAGGACTGTCGCTTCCACAGAATCACTCCTGCCGATAACGTGATCTCGACATAACGCACCCGCTGCGCCGCGAGGCTTTCCACGAGGCGCGAAGCCGCGAGGGCGTAATCCGCAGGCGAGTCGAGCAGCAGCGATACCAGTTTGAAAGCATTCAAAAATTCGGGAAGGCTGCCGTAATGGTAATGGCGGGCGCTTTGCTCGCGAATCCAGGTTTCTGTTTCTCCTTCGAGCCGCCCTTTGCGCCGGGCCAACTCGCGCAGCGTTTCCGGCTGGATGCTGCCCTCGAGGTGGACGTGAAGTTCCGCCTTCGGCAGACCATGAATGAAGGACTCAAGCGCTCGTTTCATGACGATGATCGCGGCGCTGACTTCCAAGCCGCAAATACCCCCGGCGCGGTTCACAGCAGCTTGAGGTCCGGTGCAATCTCATTGCGCAGGCAGAACTGGCTCTCCGGCGTTGCGCCACGCAGTATACCAATATGAGCCGGTGTCATCCGCGGCTTGGCCGAGTTCCCGGCGGACAAGAGAGCCGGCTACGGTATAGAAGCGGTCGTAATAGTCTTCGTCATAATTCGCCAGGTGATCGAACGCTTGCGTGTCCGCCAGCAGGATCCGGTCCACCCACGTATTTGCCTCCAGTACGATTTGGAAGGCATGTTCGGTAGGGTCTGCGATGGTAGTGGCCGGCGTGGGGCTGAAGGCCATAAAGTTCTTGTAACGGTCGATGAGCGTCACACCGAAGCGCTCTGCCAAGCCCGTCTCTCCGGTTAACTGCCCGTCATAATTCTCCGTCGTGTTGAGCGGATCATGGGCGTCCGCCACGTAGTAGCCTAGCGCCGCCGCGTCCGCAATGGTCTGATTCCAGTTCTGCGTGCGAAAGTCATTGGTGAGCCTCAAGCTGAAGGCGCCAATCTGCCAAGGTAGCGTGCCCGTGCGTCCGATCTTTCCCTTACCGTATTTCTCTACGGCTTTCTGATAAGAATGTGGCAGCTTGAGATAAGGAAAGCGTCCGTAACTATCGAGGA
>JBOGJZ010000119.1:0-4046 GCA_050745645.1 Terriglobia bacterium
ATGGGGCCGAGCGAACCGAGATGGGCGCCGTGGATCTTGAACGCCTCCTCGGGGGTGGCCGGCCGGAAGGTGTTTCCGCCCAGGACTGCCGCAAGTTTGCTTTCGCTTAAAGTATGATCGCCGCGCAGCAGAATGACCACAGTGTTGCTCTCGGCCACGTAGTCAAGCGTCTTGATCATGTTGGCTGGGCTGTCGCCGGTGAGCTCGGCAAGCTGGGCAATCGTCTTGGAGCCGGGGGTTGGGAACGGCTCTGGGACTTCCTTGCCCGGCAGGTCCACGGCCGGAACCGGCCTGGACTCGGCCTTCTCCAGGTTTGCCGCGTAGCCGCACTCGCATTCCGCGATGAGGTCTTCGCCCGCGTCTGTCACAGCCATGAACTCGTGCGAAAATTTGCCGCCCATCATCCCGGAGTAGGCTTCGACAATGAGGTAGCGTAAGCCGCAGCGGTCAAAGATGCGGCGATAGGCGTCGTAGTGTTTGTTGTAGCTCACGTCCAGTCCGGCTTCATCAAGGTCGAATGAATAGGAATCTTTCATGATGAACTGCCGCAAGCGCAGCAAGCCGGATTTGGGCCGGGGTTCATCGCGGAATTTGTCCTGAATCTGGTACCAGATCTGGGGCAACTGCTTGTAGGAACGCAGTTCGTTTCTGGCCAGATTCGTCATCTCCTCCTCGTGTGTCACGCCCAGGCAGAGATCGTGCTGGTTGCGGTCCTTGAACTTGAACATCACATCGACTTGATCCCATCGACCTGTTTCCTTCCACAGCTCCGCCGGATTGAGCGCAGGAAGATAGAATTCCTGGCCGCCGATCCGGTTCATCTCCTCGCGGATAATTTGCGTAATCTTCAAGAACGACCGCTGAGCAAGAAAGAGGCTGGCATAAAGGCCCGCCGAGACCTGCCGGATGTAGCCGGCCCGTAAAAGCAATCGGTGGCTGGGTGCTTCAGCCTCAGCGGGCGGTTCGCGCAATGTGGGGATAAAGAGCTGGCTCCAGCGCATAGTTTCTTATAAGTAGTCTTTCGTTTACTTGTAGCGCAGCGTTCGCCTCATAACGCTGCGGCCTTTCTCCCGGATGAAAAGCCGCAGAGCCTGTCCTGAGCGCAGCGAAGGGGCTGAAAAACGGGTCGTGCGCTACAAAGGAACGCCCGGCGGGGCAAATGATCCCGCCTTTGGTGAAACCCTGGATTCGAACAGAAGCGAATCGGTTCAGAATGACACGCTACAGCGGCTATCCTTATTTACTTCTTTTCACCGGCTCCTGCGGCAGACGCTTGCATTCTCGCGCGCCCTGCCGCCAAAGCCTCCGGCGCGCGCCTCGCCATCCACTCCTCATATTTCTGGGCGGCTTGTTCAAGATTCTTATGAGCCGTCGGGTTCTTCCACAACTCGCGCACTTGCGGAGCAATACGCTTCACTTTTTCCCAGACAACCCACAATTCTCCGGCACTTTCAAAGAACAACTCGTCGTTGATTAAGCCGTGATTGAGCAAAGACGCCGCCATGTCCCAGTAGCTCATCACCATGCGGAAATAAGCGTTTTCCTGCGTGCCATAAGGGTAGCGCTTCGCCGCGTCTTCGGCTGATTCGGCTTGAAATTTGCTGATAAACCAGTCGCGGGCAGTGCGCAACTTTTCTTCCCGGCGCAGGTCGTACAAGCGCAGCAAAATTTCGGCATCGTGGTGGTCAGGTTTCTGTTGTTCCATAAACGTCCTCCTTGAGTTGAGTCTGCCATGGCTTCGCAACTGTGGTAACGGCTCAGCGGATGGCTGAATCCATTTTGCTCAGAAAATAGCGATGAATGGTTTCATCCCCAGCCAGCTCGGGATGAAACGTGGCGGCGAGCATATTCTTCTGCTCGACGAGTACCGGCAAACCGTCCGCCGTGCCGAGCGTGCGGACGCCTTCACCGATGCGCCGGATGACAGGCGCACGGATGAAAATCATCTCAATCGGGTGATCGGATAATTCAGCACACTCACCCAATCGCGTTGTGCTGTTAATCTGCCGCCCGTATGCATTGCGCTCGATGGTGATATCCAGCAGCCCAAGCGAGTCCTGCGCCGGGCCCAGAACTTCGCGGGCCAGCAGGATAGCGCCAGCGCAAGTCCCGAAAATGGGCTTGCTCCTGGCCGCGAATTCCTGGATGGCTGCGCCCATGCCTTCGTTCGTGAAAAACTTCAGCATGGTCGTGCTCTCGCCGCCAGGCAGGATCAGACCCTCGATTTCCGCCAGATCAGTGACGTGCTTTACCAGCCGCCACGGCGCGCCGATGCGGTCCAGCATCCTGGCATGCAACTCAAAGTCGCCTTGAATGGCCAGGATTCCAGTAATTGGTGCGGTGTTGCCCACTGCGTCTATGCGCTGGCGGCTGAAATCAACCGGGCTTTCAGCGTAATGTTCGTGCCGGCGAGAGCTTTTGATACGGGGCACCCCTTCTTCGCTGCTTCCGCAAGCTCCAGGAACCTGGCTTCGTTGATTCCCGGCACCTCGCCTTCCGTATCGAGCTCGATTCCGGTGATGGCAAAGCCCGAGTCGGTCTTCTCAAACTTCACCGCTGCTTTGGTGTGCACACGCTTGGGGGGATGTCCGGCAGTCGCAAGTTGATGAGAAAAAGCCATAGAGAAGCAACCGGCGTGCGCCGCGCCGATCAATTCCTCGGGATTCGTGCCGGGCCCGTTTTCCATGCGTGACTTGAAGGTGAACGGGCCCTCATAAGCGCCCGACCCCAGCTTCATCTTGCCTCCGCCTTCTTGCAAGCTCCCTTTCCATTCCGCTTCTGCTGTTCTTATTGGCATCGAATATACCTCCGTGTATGATTTCTCAGTTGTCCAAAGTACAATAGTTCAATGAAGCGACAACGATTTCTGGTCAACGTGATTCACGATCCCGAGTACAAGCGGTACGTTGTTGACGTTCCTCAATTGCCTGGCTGCATATCCCAAGGCAAAACGATAGAATCAGCACTGGCAAACAGCCGCAAGGCAATTACTGCCTATCTCAAGGCGGCCTGGCCTAAAAACCTCCCTGAAGTTCCAGAAATCCCCACGAGCCAGGCTTGACCTGCTGTGAACCGCAGCCGAGCTACCACCCGCGCGTTTGCAGCAATTCCTTCGGGTCGAGTTTGGCAACATCGATGCCGCGCATAGCGTCACCTGGTTCTTCGCCTTAACCAACCTCCCAGGGCTTCGGCGCCAGGGTAGAAAGATCGCGAGCGCCGTGAATCACCATCAAAACCAGTACACGAGACTCCTCGACCCGATAAACGATTCGATAATTCCCGAAAAGAATTTCCCGAACGCTGTCTTGGTTTGCCTCGGCCACCGGTCGTCCCATTTGAGGGAATGCGCCAGCCCTTTCCACAACCTGGATAATTTTCTGCACGAAGCGGTCGGCGTAAGCCTCGGCGTCACGAGCGATGTAATCTCTAAGGGCCATGACATCGCCGATCGCGGAGCGAGTCCACTCGATCTTCGTCATTTAGAGGAAAGCTCTCGCTTCGCGCTCTCGTGCGAGACCACATTGCCTGCCACTGCTTCTCCGAGTGCTTTTTCAAGCTTCTTTTTCACATAGAACTCGTACATGATGTCGTCCCAGGTCGCCTGGTCAGGCAACGCTTCAATCAGCTTCTTCGCTTCCTGCTTCACGACGCCCATAGATCTTACCTCCTCGCCCAAATCTTGAAGAGCCGCGTGGCCGCGGAACAGACCGTGTGCTCTTGGTTTACCACCCTCTCGTCTGCAACAACTCTTTCGGATCGAGCTTGGCAACGTCAATGCCGCGCATGGCCTCGCCCACTTCCTCGCAGCACTCGGCGACCACTTGTGGTTCGTTAAAGTGCGTGGTGGCGCGAACAATCGCTTTGGCGCGCTGAGCCGGGTCGGACGACTTGAAAATGCCCGAACCCACGAACACCGCTTCCGCGCCAAGCTGCATCACCAGCGCCGCGTCAGCGGGAGTGGCGATGCCGCCGGCGGAAAAATTAGGCACGGGGAGCTTGCCATTCTTCGCCACCCATTTCACCAAGTCGAGCGGAGCACCCAATTC
>JBOGJZ010000120.1:0-5335 GCA_050745645.1 Terriglobia bacterium
AAAAGAGGGGCAAGGCTCCTCGGCGGTTTTTCCGCGCCAGTCCGGCGAATACCAGGAAAGGAGTCAACACGATGAACGTAAGACCTCTTCATGATCGAATTCTGATCAAGCGCGTTGAGGAAAAGGAAACAATTAAGGGCGGGATCATTATCCCAGACACGGCCAAAGAAAAGCCGCAAGAGGGAGAAGTGATCGCGGTTGGGAATGGCAAGAAGACCGACGAGGGAAAGCTGATTCCGTTGGACGTGAAGGCGGGAGACCGGATTCTCTTCGGCAAATATTCCGGGACCGAAATCAAGGTCGATAATCAGGAATTACTCATCGTCCGCGAAGATGAAGTGCTCGGCGTTATTGAAGCGGCGAAACATTCCGCCGCTGGAGGCAAGAAGTAGGCAATCTTGTTAACCGGCTTCAGGATGGCGTCAGCCGTATGGAGCAGGGATGATTTTAAACCCTTTCGCATAGCCGGGAGGGCTAAAAAGAATTTTGGGAGGTAGTAAGCGATGGCAAATGCAAAGATGATTGTACATGGCGAAGAAAGCCGCCGCGCGATTCTCCGTGGAGTGAATCAACTGGCGGACGCTGTGAAGGTCACGTTAGGTCCCAAGGGGCGGAACGTGGTCCTGGACAAGAAATTCGGCTCGCCCACCATCACCAAGGACGGCGTAACGGTTGCCAAGGAGATTGAGCTGAAAGACCCGCTGGAAAACATGGGAGCTCAGATGGTGCGGGAGGTCGCTTCCAAGACTTCGGACGTAGCCGGAGATGGCACGACTACGGCCACTGTGCTCGCCCAAGCGATCTTCCGCGAGGGCGTTAAGACGATCTCGGCAGGCGCGAACCCGATGGCTGTGAAACGCGGCATCGAGACGGCCGTGCGCACGGTTTGCGGGTATGAAGAGACCGGCAAGGATGGCAACAAGAAGCATGTGAAGGGTGATCTCGAGAAGTTTTCCAAGGAAGTCAAGGAAAGCGCCATGATCGCTCAGGTGGGCACCGTTTCGGCCAACAATGATCACACCATTGGCGGCATCATTGCCGAGGCGATGAAGAAGGTAGGCAAGGACGGCGTCATCACCGTCGAGGAATCGAAGACCATGGAAACCACGCTGGAAGTGGTGGAGGGAATGCAATTCGACCGTGGTTATCTTTCACCCTACTTTGTAACCGATCCTGAGCGGATGGAGTGCGTGCTCGAGGGCGCCTACATCCTGATCCATGAGAAAAAGATCAGCTCGATGAAAGACTTGCTCCCTCTGCTCGAGCAGATCGCCAAGTCCGGAAAGCCGCTGCTGATTATTGCTGAGGAAGTGGAAGGGGAAGCTCTCGCCACTCTCGTGGTCAACAAATTGCGCGGCACGTTGCAATGCGCCGCGGTTAAGGCGCCCGGATTCGGCGACCGGCGCAAAGCCATGCTGGAAGATATCGCTATCCTGGCCGGTGGTAAGGCTCTTTCCGAGGATCTCGGCATTAAGCTTGAAAACGTCAAGCTGGAAGACCTCGGCAAAGCGAAGAAGATCACCATCGACAAGGACAACACCACCATCGTCGAAGGCTCCGGCAAGACCTCTGACATCGAAGGCCGGGTGAAGCAAATCCGCACCCAGGTTGAGGACACCACGTCGGACTACGACCGGGAGAAGTTGCAGGAGCGGCTTGCGAAGCTGGTCGGAGGCGTGGCGCAGATCAAAGTGGGCGCGGCAACCGAAACCGAGATGAAGGAAAAGAAGGCTCGGGTTGAGGATGCCATGCATGCTACCAAGGCGGCCGTCGAAGAAGGAATCGTTCCTGGCGGCGGCGTCGCTCTGGTGCGTTGCATCCCAGCGCTCGATAAACTCAAGGCTGAAGGCGACGAGCAGATCGGCATCAACATCGTGAAGCGTGCGGTTGAAGAGCCGCTGCGTATGATCGTTCAGAATACCGGTCACGAAGGAGCTGTAGTGGTGGAGAAGGTCCGAAGCAACTCGAACCCCAACTTCGGTTTCAACGCCCAAACGGAAACCTTCGGCGATCTAGTTGAGGCTGGCGTCATCGACCCCACCAAGGTGGTTCGCACGGCTCTGCAGAACGCTGCATCCATCGCTTCACTAATGCTTACCACGGAAGCGCTGGTCAGCGAGTTACCGGAGAAGGAAGAGAAGGCTCACGCAGGCATGCCAGGCGGTGGCATGGGCGGCATGGGCGGCGGAATGTACTAAACCGCAGCTTCTCCGGGCCTCAGTCCGGCACAAGCCGCTTTAACCCGAACTGAAGAGGGCGAAGTGCTACTTTGCCCTCTTTTTGTTTGGACCTGCTGACCGAACACGCGCAGCCATCTCTTGGATTTAGTAGACCCGAACCTTTGAAACCTTACCGTCCAAAAAATCAACCACCCAGCGATGGCCGTCTTTCAGGTAATACCAAGCGGGGTAGCGCAGAGTTTCGCGTTTCAGAAACTCTGCGGCCTTCCAGGAAAACATTCGATTATAATGCGTCGCGATGTCTCGTCTGCGGCGCCTGGTTCTCTTCAATCGATGTTTTCTTTGTAACTTACAAGCTGCTTCATGGAAATCACCCTCTGGGTGAACTCGAATTCGGAATGCTGGCAGGGGCGCTTGGCTCGCGCCCCGAGGCGCAGGGATTCCTGGTGACGGCCTGAATTTTTCTTCCTAATCACCGGCATGCCATTCTCTTTCCGCATTATCCGGGTACGATTTCGGGAGGGGCGGAAGCGTGGAAGCGGTCAAGCGTGCGCGACTATACGGGAAGCGTAGCTGCGCCCGAGATCGTCGTCGGCATTCTGCCGGTAGATCGCATATTGCTACCCGCCGATGAGAGAACACAGATTTGAAAGCAACAGCCGCAGAGTTTCTCAAGTGCGAAACTCTGCGCTACCTGCTAAGGGCAGTTACAGCATCCTCAAGAACTTCTTTTCGTCCAGATGATGCCGAAAGGCTTCGACTCCGTTCACGAACACCACCGGAATGTGCTCCTTGAACTTTGCATAGGCGTCGCAATCTTCCAGGATGTTGATTTCGGTGAGCGCAAACGGCCGCCGGCGCTGGATCTGGATCAAGTGTTCCCTCACTGCGTCGCACAGGCAGCAGTCCGGCTTAGAATACAACTTCACGTTAACCATAGGCGCGGGAACGACGCACTCCTCGGGGTTTCATGTAGCGGCGGCATTGGGTGGCTCAAAATCCCGCGCTCCGTCGCAACCTTTCGTTGCAGCGCGCTTCAGCCGCGGATGGAGATCTCGAATATGTGGGCGCGGTAACCTTCCAGGCAGACAAAAAGGCCGCTTTCAACCAGGTCTTTCCCTTCGCGTTCGTACTGCTTATCGTTCAGCAGGTCAGAGAGCCAATACCGGCGAGAGGCGTCAATCGGTGGATCGAGGCAAATCCGGCCTTGCGACGCATTAGCGCCAAGGTTTGCCACAACCAGCCTCACATCCCGGCCGGATTGCCAGCGATAGACAACGAGATTCCGGTAGCTGGCGTCTCCGGCTGAGCTCGCCTCAAGCAACTTCCAGCCCTGCTGGTGGAAAACATCGTGGCTGGAGATTTGCAACAGCCTTGCGTAGAGCTTAGCAACTTCCGGGTCGTCCGGCTCATCCGGGGCGCGGCCAAGCTGAATGGGCAGGTGAAGTTTTCTGCCTTGCAATTGTCCCTCGTGGTAAAAACGCAACCCCGGAAGCGTGGCTGCAATCGTGGCAATTGCCGGCAGCTTATCCTTGCCGAAGGCGGAGATGGCGCGCACCTCGTCATGATTCTCAAGGAACCTCGCCATCCTGCTCTGGGTGCTCAAATCTGATTTCAGACGTTGCCTGATGCTGCGCGGTGAGCCGTCGCGCAGAAGATCATAGAGATTCTTGTCATAAGTGAAATTGAACCCGGCCTGTTGCATACGCCATTCGAGGTCCCAATAGGCCTCAGCGATCCAAATAAAGCCGGGGAACGCTGCGATCGTTGCAGGCCAGAATTCCGAGGCCGGAGTTTTGGAATCTCTGATCAGCGGTCCCCACGTTTTCGAAAACACATCGTTGAGGCAGAGCATTGCCATGTCGCAGCGCACGCCGTCACAATGCGAGGAAATGGTCCCGAGGATTTCGAGCATGGCGGATCGCGTCAAGGGATTGAAATAGTTCAATTGTGCCGTATCCGGCCACGCTGGGAAGTGCGGATCCTTGCCACGCGCGATGAAACGTATGCCGTCGTCAAGCTCCGCGAGAAAAAAAGCGCTGGGATTCCGGCGGAAATCGGCCAGGCTTCCCTGGACGTAACACTCAGGATGGGAGTGAATCCACGGGTGATCGGGTCCGGTGTGATTGGGGACAAAATCCAGGATCAAACCCATATTGCGGTCATGGAGTTTGCGGCGCACCGCATCGATCTCACTCCAAGCCCCGATGCGCGGATCCGGAACATAATCCTGGATTGAATATGGCGAGCCAACTACATCATCGAGGGTCCATCCCGGCAGGGCGGTGTCATACAACGCAAACGAGTTCACGTCTGTGCGGAAAATCCGGCGTCCGGACGCGCTCCGCTTCCAAATTCCCATCAGCCACACGAGGTCAAAGCCGGATTCGTGCAGCTTATCCCACTCTTCATCGGAAACCGCGCCGAGTGTGACTGGTTTTCCTGCCCGCCGAGACTGCCCTTCGAGCCAAGCCCAGGTGTTGATCTCGTATAGGTGAGGATGCATCCGAACGGTGCATCCGTCGTGGTCACTCTGCGGTGCCATTGCCTGTAATCCTTCGCTTCACTAAAGACTCCCGGCCCTGCCGGCGGCTGACAGGCTGACTTTTCTGATCTTAATCCCGCCGGTCGTCCCAGCTTTGGCGAATCTCCTGAATCCGCTGCCCGATCGAAGGCGCTTCCTGGAAAATCCTAATTCCTGCGACGCCGGCTGCTCCTGCTTCCCGGCACTGCCGGACGCGCTTCACCGTGACGCCGCCCAGGGCCAGCACGGGAATTCTCGCCTGTTCCGCGGCGCGGCGCAGAATTTCTAATCCTAGAGGCAGGCCGTAAGCGAGCTTGGATGGCGTCTCAAAAATCGGGCCGAGCAGAGCGTAATCTGCGTCTGCTTCCTCGGCCGCGCGCACTTCCGCAACGGAATGGCACGACACCCCAACTTGGAAATCACGCGGCGCCAGGCAACGCACCCGCTGCGCCGAAATAGATTGATGACCGAGGTGAATGCCGGCCGCGCCTGCCGCCAGAGCAACGTCCAGCCGGTCGTTGATCACTACGCGACTCGCGCGGCCCTGGGAAGCAGCAACCGCGCGCTCAGCAATACCTAGCAGCGCGCGTGTTTCCAAGTCCCTTTCCCGGATTTGAATCAGATCAACGCC
>JBOGJZ010000121.1:0-4709 GCA_050745645.1 Terriglobia bacterium
GGCGAGTGCGCCTGTGATGGAAGCGAAAAGCAGCGGACGGTCGCGCGTGATAACGGTAAGCTCGTAAAAGCTATCGCGGCGCCGGATTTCCGCGGAGACAAGCTGCTCTTGCAACCGCCGCGCCTGCCGGAAATGCCCAGCAATTTCTTCCGGAGAATGAGTGGCGAGATAGCGCCTGGGAAACCCATCCAGGAATTTTTTCAAGTCTTCGGCGCGCGTCCCCGGTTCGAGCAACGGTGTTACAAAGTGTAAGAATTCCGCCTCCTGCTGCTCCGGCTTAAGGCGGTCCTGGTCCAGGCTGTGGGACAGATGATTGAACGTCATGGCGTAAAGCCGCCAGAGCATCTCTGCCTTCCACGGCGTCAATGCTTCTGGATTGACGGCGCTTACATCGGCATACGTGAACAGGCACAGCATTTTCAGCCGCTCCGGCGTGCCCACCCGCATGGCCAAGGCGCGAACAGTCTCCGAATCGAAGATGTCACGCCGTAAGGCAGCGGACATTTCCATGTGTTGGGCAATCAGGAATAACACTACGTCTGTATCGGCGGGTTCAAGCTCCAGGCGCGCGCAGATGCCCTCCGCTGCCGCCAGGCTTCCGGCAATGTGACCCGGACCCTCCATTCCCTTTCCGATATCGTGAAGCAGCAGGGCTAAAGAAAGCAGCTCCGGCCTTTCCAACTCCGCGCAGATCTCTTCGAATTTTTCTCTCCATGTGTTGCCGTCCTCGGGGCTGCTGACCCGGTTGCCTTGGCTGCGCCGGAGGCCGCTTATTTTTTCGATGGTTACGAACGAGTGCTCATCCACCGTATAGCGGTGGTAAAAATCCCGGATCACGAGTGCGTCGATGGCGCGAAATTCCGGGAAAAGCGCGGTGAGGAATCCGAGCCGGTGCATCGCGCGTAGCGCCTGCGCTGCATAAGGAAGGGTCAAAATTGTTCCAAACGTAGGCCACAATCCAGCCAGCGGAAGCCGGGTGGGTTCTTCATCTGCGGCAGAATCCATTGCGGCGGGCCGCAAACATTCCTCGACCCAGCGTTCCGCTTCACGGCTTAATTCCAGGCCATGCCGGGCCAGCATTTCAAAAAGCCGGAGCAGAGTAGCCAGGTCACGCGACGCCAGGGAGCGCGGGAAAACCTTGCCGCGAATGACCGAAAAATCGGCATTTGAAAGACGAGAACGCCAGTCTTGGAAGGCGCCGTAGAGCGATGCCCGGGGCGGCGCGGCTTCCTCCAGCAGGCGCGTGACCAAGCGGTGAATCGAGCGCACGTGCTGAAAGTATGTGCGCATCCACTGCGAAGCATCCACGGCGCGGCCCCAACTGACGCTCAGCCCCGCGGCAGCTGCCTTTTCCTGTAACTCATAGGTCAGCAAATTTTCATCGCGGCCGCGATCGAAATGTAGGAAGCAGCGCAGGGCGGCAAGAAATCTGAAGGCAGGCGCGACTGTTTCCCTTAAATCCTTGGGCCATTCCTCCTCCGGATTTATCCAGCGGCCTCGCTCCGCCGCCGCGCTGATGATGGTCAGCCAGCGCGCCACGTGGTAGTCGCGAAGTCCGCCGGGCGCTTCCTTGATGTTGGGTTCAAGGTGGAAGATGGTGCGGCCGTGCTTCGAGTGCCGGTCTTGGCTTACCTGAGCGAGATTGCGAATAAGGTCTTGCCGGTCACGCGCCACCAGATGGAGCAATGCCTTAGAGCGCAGGGCGGTGAAAAGCTCCTTGTCGCCGGCAAGCCAGCGTGCGTCCAGCAGAGAGACTGTGAATTCCAGATTGTCGGTGTGGAGCTGGCTGCACTCGGTCAGTGTTCGCGTGCTGTGGCCCACACGCATGCGAAGGTCCCATAGATGACGCGAAAGGGTGGCGATAGGCTCGCGCCAGCCCTGCAGGACTGATGCGTTGCTTCCCAGAAAGAGCAGATCGACGTCAGAGAACGGGAAAAGCTCCTCCCTCCCGTAGCCGCCCACCGCGGCTACGCAGAAGCCGGCTGGGCCGCTAGAGCCGCTAAAATTGGTTGAGAAGAAAGCCTTGTAAAGCTGCAAGACGACCGAGTCGACCCGCTTAGTGCGGCTACGGAGATAAGCCGCTCCGTCGCCCGTAGCTTCGAAGGCGCGCCGGATTTCGGCGAATTCCGCCGTATAGGATGCTTCTATTGCGGGCAACAATGCTGAATCGGTCATGGAATTGAGATGATTAGGTTGCTGAAAGGCTCCCGCCAGATCGAGCGAAGCGAAGGCAGATCCCCGTCAAACTCATGGTTGATCCCTTTGTAGCACCGCGGCGCTGCCACGGGATCCGAATCCGGAATAGGACTGCTATTCTCGATCTGCTCCTTATTGATTCCAAAGCGTTTTCTCGCTTTGCTCCTACCTCGTCCCTGGAGGCTGGTCAGCGCGCCAGACTGACGCCGCCAGCCTCTTTCCGATGAAACAGGGTTTGCGAAAGATGAGAGCCATGGTTTCAGCACACCTTGATTCGAATTCATCCAGCTTAACAACTCCAGACGAGACGAAGGAGACCGATGAGACCCATGAGACAAGAAATTTTAATGACAGATCCCGGAAAACTTACTAAAAAACAAGGATTCACGATCTTGCAATGCGGAGCTCGCCTTATAGATGCGGTTTTCCTGCCGGATGAAACGCCGCAGGGCTGAAAGGCGATGCGCTACAAGGGAAGGGCATGCAGGGCGAATGATTCCCGACTTTGGCGGGACCCTAAAGAGGAAGAGCTCAGCCTGGCAACTTAGATTTTTCGGCAATCTGATAAATTCTCCGCAGCCCTGTCTGCGGGCAGTTTTGCCGCTCACAACGCCGCGTCGCCTCTCTCCTCGTTGCGAATCCGGATGGCCTCATCAACATGATAGATGAAAATTTTGCCATCGCCGATTTTCCCGGTCTTCGCTGTCTTCAAGATCGCTTGGATCGCCGCTTCCGCCAGAGCATCCGGCAGGATGATTTCAAGCTTGATTTTGGGAAGTAAATCGACGACGTACTCATTGCCCCGGTACACTTCCGTATGCCCTTTTTGCCGGCCGTGCCCGCGCACCTCAGACACCGTCATGCCGTCAACGCCGATCTCCTGCAGCGCGTCCTTCACAGGATTCAAGCGGGAAGTCTGAATAATCGCTTCGATTTTTTTCACGGTTATGCGCCTTTGCGAAAATGAATTGGAAGCACTCTTGCCAAGTGCGCTTCCATCTTCAGGATGCCGTATTATCACCCACGCTCTGGCACGGCGGCAAGCCATATGCTTCCCGCAGGGCGAGATGCTTCGCCCCGCTCAGCATGACATCGAAGGGTCTCGCGGTATCTACTTTCCTGAATCGCAGGCGGCAACGGAAGCCGGTAAGATGTATTCGTTCAGAATGATTGTTGACACTTGGCCGAATGTGTTTCCGCCGCCGCCGGGGCTGAGGAATGTGGAAATCCCGCCCTCGGCGGGATTTCCAAGCACGGTGGGAGGCCCTTTGACCCCTTCGCCCCGTCTGATTGCTTAGGCCTTCTACGGCGTGCCAATTCCTCAGCCTGTATGAGACGGAGCAGAAACTACATCCAGCAAGGTTTTTGGAAGCAATAAAATGCGGTTACGCCCGATCTGAAAAGTGTCACTAATCATCAACGAGTACAACAACTTTACAGACTTCATGGCATAATTCCAGCCTGGATAAATATTCTCGCTATGAAGGCCCCAGAAGCATACATCGGCTGGATCAATACCCATCTCGGTTTCAACCCACGGTCTCAGGCAAATTCGGATGCCCTCTCCGATTTCGTCGTTGCGGATCTGCGCGAGGCATGCCCAATCCTGCAATTGGCACTGGAAGCCGGTGGATTGAGAACTCGCAAAAATTCGAATGTTCAGACCAAAGTTGCCGAACGATCCATAGACTTGGTGCTCTACGAAGGCAACGAGGCTCCCACTATCTCAGTACGTGTTTCCGTCGAAAACAAGACCATCATGACGGCGCACGGCAAGGCCAGAAAGAACCGCTATGGTGATCTCATCGCATACTCAAATCACATGCACAACCACAACCGAAAGTGTGTTGCGGGCGCGATTGTGGTTGTTAATACGTCCCCAGCGTATGAGAATCCAGACGCATTCGCCAAGGGATTGCTCCGACCAAAATTCAACATGGACAAAGTGGTCCAAGACACCATTTCGATTTTCGAGAAGATTCCGGTGAGGGACACGGTAGATGATCCGACCGAACTTCCCGAGGCGGTGGCGGTAATCG
The DNA here is from genome assembly GCA_050745645.1 of Terriglobia bacterium. GTDB lineage: Bacteria > Acidobacteriota > Terriglobia > UBA7540 > UBA7540 > RH2-MAG17b. Next base: position 4,236 of record JBOGJZ010000121.1, read on the forward strand.
TGGTGGATTATGACGGTGTTAATGTGGCCAAGCTGGTAAGCGGACCATTGTCTCCCCTGGCCCAGAGCCACATCAATTACGATAATTTCGTTCGGAGAATTTGTGACCTTTACAGCAATAGATTCAGCGGAGGATGATTTCAGGGCGATCTTGTTCAAAAAGGCTCGAGAGTTTTGCTTCCAATCTAGCCTTTGCCATCTTTACGTAAGAAGGCTCAATCTCTACTCCAATGGCATTCCTGGCACAACGGGCGGCCACAAGCAGGCTAGTAGCAGTGCCCATGAAGGGGTCCAGCACTGTGTCACCAACGAATGAAAACATGCGGATCAATCGGTAAGCCAACTCTTCGGGATAAGGGGCGGGGTGGTTCCGAGTGGACTCCCCCATCAAGCCGTTCCAGACCTGCTGAAACCACTGCTGATATTCTTCCTTGGTCAATTTTGATGCTTCCCGCTGTTCCTCAGAGGGTTGCCG
>JBOGJZ010000122.1:0-4612 GCA_050745645.1 Terriglobia bacterium
CTGGCCGTCCACATGATGACTGGCATGGACATTACGTATCATCTGCCGACAGCCCGCGATCGGAAGCGGTTGCTGCTGGTTCAGGAAGAGCATCGCAGCATCCTTGAAGCAATACGCGCCGGCGATGAGGAGCTGGCGCGCGCCGTCATGCGAAGGCATATCGACAATGCCCGGAATCGGGCGCTCGATTACAGCACAGAGCCTTAGTCCAAAAATTCAATCGCCGGCCGGACATGCGGGAGGATCATCGCCCATCCCATATTCCTTGAGCTTCCTGTAAATGGTCGTCTTGCCGATGCCGAGGAGCTTAGCCGCTTGCAGGCGGTCTCCTCCGGCGGTCTCGAGGGCGTTCAGTATGGCGCGGCGCTCTAAATCCTCAAGCGTGTGCGGGTCATCCGGGCCGGCCTTGGCTTTGTGGGCGCCGAGCAGTCCAGGCGGCAGATCCTTGAGTTGCAACATCGGGCCTGAGCCGAGCGTCATCGCTCGCTGGACGCAGTTTTCCAGTTCCCGCACATTGCCTGGCCAGCTTGCGCTCATCATGCAGGTCAACGCTTCCTGACTGAAGCCCATGATCCCTTCGGCCTGCCCGCCGTGACGCTCTATGAAGTAGTGCAGCAGCGCTGGAATGTCGCTCCTGCGCTCTCGCAACGGCGGAACAACAATGGATACTACGTTGAGCCGGAAGTAGAGGTCCTCGCGAAATGTTCCCTTTTCGATCGCAGCTTCCAGATTGCGGTTCGTAGCGGCCACGATGCGCGCCTGCATCGGCGTCGGCTCATTGCTTCCAATCGGGCGGATTTCTCTTTCCTGCAGGGCGCGCAAGAGTTTCGCTTGCAACTCCACTGGCAACTCGCCGATTTCATCCAGGAAGACCGTGCCTCCGCCCGCTGCGGCCAGCAGACCGGTGCGCGCCTGCGTCGCGCCGGTGAAGGCGCCGCGCACGTGCCCGAAAAGTTCGCTTTCGATCAGATTATGCGTTAGGGCGCCGCAGTCCACCGGCACGAAGGATTTCTCACGGACCGGGCTGTACTGGTGAATCGCTCGCGCCACAAGCTCCTTGCCGGTTCCGCTTTCGCCCAGGATCAACGCGGGATGACGCTTGCCTGAAACCTTGAGGATCATCTCATAGACCTGCTGCATCGCCGCCGAGATCCCCACAAAATCAGCAAAACCCTGCTGCGTTTTAAGCTCTTCACGCAGCAGGCGGTTTTCCTCAGCAAGCCGCTGCTTTTCTACCAGACGCTCAAAGAGCCGGCGAAAATCATCGATCTTGAAAGGCTTGGTGATGTAGTCGTAAGCCCCCATCTTCACCGCTTCCACCGCTTCAGGGATGCTGCCGAAGCCGGTCATCACGAGAACATCGATGCCGGGATGGCTTTCCTTGATGGTGTGCAGCAGATCGAGACCGTTGCCCCCCGGCATGCGAACATCGGAGAGCACAATGTCAATCTGACCGTCCTCAAGGACGCGCAAAGCGCCTCCGGCCGAATCGGTTGCCTCAGCCTCATGGCCAAGCTCCGCAAGCACCTCCATGCATAGCCGGCGCGAGCTTGGCTCGTCATCAACCACCAAAACTTTGACAGCCATAGATATTACTAACGTATAACGTAATAACTAAAACATCAACCATCTCTGCGTGGGTTGGGCGAGGCGGGTTGCAAGAGCGTTACCAGATAAAATGCCAGACTTTGCCGGGTGTGGATTTCAAAGCGCTCCCTACGTGGGTTGCCGCATTCGCTACGGCGCTCCCTACGGCCACGCCTCCTGCAACTGCTCCTCCAGCGGCGGCGGCAGCCGCTCCTTTCGCGCTGGTCAGCCCCTCCCCGGCGGCGTTTGCAACGCTGTGTCCGGCAGAGCTTGTCCCCGCCGCAGCGGCAGCGCCGCCCGCTGCGGCGGTTTGAGCAGCGCTGTTCGCGCCTCTGCCGATCTGCTTTCCAGCATACCGGATCACCCCGGCTTGCGCCGGCTGAATGATACAAGCGAAGGCAAACGCTGAGAACAGGGCCAGCAACGTCGCGAATTTCATCTCGTAATCTCCTGATGAAAATAAAAAGCGCAGATTCTTCGTTTCACGCAGAATAACAGCTATGAAGATTTTTCAGCGAATTATTAGACGCCGTTGGCTCGCATAGGGTTGGTCGGCGCAAGAGATGAACTTTTCCACCAGCCTCCGCGGCAACTCCGATTTTCCCGATGTCTGTTTTCCACGGCCTCGGATAGAATGAGCTTTCGCCAAGTTCGCCCGCGCCCGGAACGTATGAGTTAATCTCAACTACCGGCTCAGGCCCGGTGTAATTGAAAGGAGAATAGCCGTGGTTCATGATACCCTCGTCTGCCTGCTGGCCGGCGGAGCGGGCGAGCGCCTTTATCCGCTCACCCGCGACCGCGCCAAGCCAGCCGTACCTTTTGGCGGAGCTTATCGAATTGTGGACATCACACTTTCAAATTGTGTTAATTCCGATCTGCGGCGGATCTTTGTGGTGACGCAGTATAAGGCGCTCTCGCTTAACCGGCACCTGCGCGAGGGCTGGAGCATCATGGCGAACGAATTGGGAGAGTTCGTGCAAGTTCTTCCACCCATGAAGAGGGTCAGCGAAAGCTGGTATCAGGGCACAGCGGACGCTGTCTATCAAAATCTCTATTCTATAGGATCCGAGCCGTGCAAATTCGTGCTGGTTCTCTCCGGCGATCACGTATACAAGATGGACTATCAGTTGATGCTCAAGCAACACAAGGAAACAGAGGCGGACGCCACGGTGGGAACAATCGAATTTGACCGCTCCGAGGCTTCACGGTTCGGCGTGGTGGAGGTGGACTCCGCAGGCCGCATCACCGGCTGGCAGGAGAAACCGGAGAATCCAAAACCATCTCCGCGCAATCCAGAGAAGAGCCATGTGTCCATGGGCATTTATTGCTTCAACCGCGACGTCTTGATTGAAGCCTGCCTCGCTGATGCTGAAGATGAAGATTCCGCGCATGACTTTGGGCGCGATGTAATCCCCAGGCTTATTGGCGGCCGCCGAGTTTGCTCCTACAATTTCGTGGATGAAAACAAGAAGGAGGCCCAGTACTGGCGAGACATCGGCACCATCGACGCCTATTATGAAGCCAACATGGATCTGGTTTCTGTCGCGCCCATCTTTAACCTGTACGACAAGGAATGGCCGCTGCGCACTTACCAGCGGCAGTATCCTCCCGTAAAATTCGTGTTCGGACAGGAAGGCCGCCGCATCGGAATGGCTGTGGATTCCATCGTATGCATGGGTTCCATCGTTTCAGGTGGCCGGGTGAACCGTTCCATTCTGTCCTTCGACGTTCGCGTCAACAGCTACTCGGAGGTGGAAAGCTCGATTCTCTTCCCTCACGTCCAGATCGGCCGCCACTCCCGCATTCGCCGGACCATCATCGACCGCCATGTCAAGATTCCGGAGAACACCGAAATTGGCTACAACCTCGACGAGGACCGGAAGAAGTACCACGTCACTGAAAGCGGTATCGTCGTGGTGGCGCCTGAGCCGCGGCTGTTTGAGGAGCCGGAGTAGCCAGGCATCATCCTCCCTGGCCGCGTTAAAATCATCCTCTATGGTTTTCAAATTAGGTCCATCGCTCGCTTTAGGCGAACCATGGCGGTCATTCCCGCGCAAGCGGGAATCCAGGCTTCGCCATTTGTTTTTAGCCGCCGCCGTCACTGCAGCCCTTGGCGCGTTTTCCTGCTCGCATACCAGCTCCGGGCGCCGGGAAGTTTGGGCTTCAGTCGATGGAACGCCGATATACGCCGGTCAGGTGGAAGCTGAGTACCAACGCCGAACGGCATCACTGCCGGACGCCGCCAAGCCTGAACAAGCTCTTTCGTTCAAGCTCACCATCTTAAACGGACTCATTGACCGGCAACTGCTGCTTGGGCGCGCGCAAAGATTGCACGTTACGGTTTCAGACAGCGAAGTCGCCGGGCGCCTGGCCGCAATCCGCAGTCCGTACTCAGATCAGGAATTCGTCAAACGGCTGGCCGCGCAACACCTCACGATCGCTGGATTGCAGCGCCAGATTCGCGAAGACATCATCCTTCAAAAACTCATCCAGCAGGAGGTCACTGCCCGAGTTCAGGTCACGCCGCAGGAGATTGCGGATTACTATGCGCGCAACAAGGCGGATTTTAATGTCCCCCAAGCCGAAGTTCACCTGGCTCAAATCCTGGTGACGCCCGTTGCAGACCCGCTGGTTCGCAATCTGATGCACGACGACGCGCGGAATCTGAGCGAGGCGAAACGCAAAATCCGCGCTCTTTACGCGCTGTTGCAGTCAGGCGAAGAGTTCGCCAAGGTCGCTGAGGAGTATTCTGAAGATCCCCGCACGGCGCCCGGAGGCGGGGACATGGGCTTCGTTCCGGTCGCCTCTTTCGCTTCGGACCGCGCTGTCCTGCAGGCCTTGAAGCCCTTGAAAGCTGGCCAATACACAGGCATTCTTCACGACGGCGCCGGCTTCCGGATCATCAAACTACTTGGCCGCGTTCCAGCCGGACAGCGTCCCCTTTCTGATCCCGAGGTCGCTGCCAGCATTCGCAAGACTCTGATGAACGAAAAAGAAGAAATTCTGGACGCTGCCTATATCGAGG
>JBOGJZ010000123.1:0-6213 GCA_050745645.1 Terriglobia bacterium
ACTGATTAGGGGTATACATCGGATTAATAAGCCCGCCTCCTCCGCCAAGACCGCCCTGCAATCCACCGCCCAGCCCTCCAAACGCGCCCACTCCGCCCAAGGCGCCCAACCCTCCAAACGCGCCTACTCCCCCAAACCCGAATGAAGCTTGCGGGAGATAGCTGAACCGATCAGAAAAGCTCAATTGCCAGCGGCGGAATTGCATCGTATCGGTCAGGATGGCCTCGTGGAAGGTCGAGTTTGGCGCCGCGCCGCCGGTATAAATAAACGCCCCACCCACATATCCAGCCTGGAATTCGTTGGTTCTGCTCATATGAACCAATGAAAGTTGGGCCACGGGGATAGTTGTTGCTGCAAAACTCTGCTTTGCGTTCACACCGTAGCGCGGATTTGTCTGCGCGGCCTCAGTCACGCTGAACGTAGGCTCGAAGTAACTGCGCCCTTCAAGCGCCGATCCCAGCGTGTAAAGGTAGGCGCCCGCGAGCGGATGATTGTCCGGTTGCGCTTGCGGGCTTGTGGATGTGGTTGTAGGACCTGGTATCGCCACGGTTTGCGACGGCTCCCCGCTTGCCGGCGAACCGGAACCTGTTTGCGGAGACCCTTCCTGTGCGCAGGCCAGCACTGATAGACAAAACAGACCGGCAATGAGCAGCAGTAAATGTGGTCGGTAATTCATGGTCGATTCTCGCAGCCCCGAAAGCGCCTTTGCTATGGCACAACGATAGTGTCGCCCGGCTTCAGCCGAACGTTTTCCTGAAGCTCCGTTCCGCTCAGGACGGCTTTGTAATTAAATGGGAGCTTCACCTGCCGTCCGTTGACTTGGCGCAGGATGTAAATCTTCTTTGTGTTCGCAAACTGCGTAAACCCTCCCGCGGCGGATAATGCCTGCAACGCTGTCATCCCTGGCAGCAACGGAAAGACGCCGGGACGCGGCACCTCCCCCAGCATGTAGTATCGCTGGCTGTTGACCTCAGAGACCACCACCGTGACTTGAGGATCAACCAGATACCGCTTGAGTTCATGCGTTATGGCGGCAGAGAGTTGCATGGCAGTAAAACCAGCCGCCTGAACGTCATTAATCAGCGGCAGGGAAATTTTGCCATCTGGGCGAACCGGCAAGCCCCGAAACGAAAGGTCGGGTTGCTTCCAAACGCTGACGTCCAGCACATCATTAGGGTGGATCACGTAGGTAGGGCTCGCCGGAAGCGTGGAGGCTGTACTCGACGAATGCGATCCTCCCGCCTGGCTGGCGCGCTGCTGAGCGCCCCAGGCGGAAATTGCAGCCACGATCAGAACTGCTACACAGGCTGCCGTTAAGTTCGCACTGAGTGTTCGCTTCATGTTCGAAAGCTCCTAAAGAAAGACACAATCACTGGTTTAGCTGTCCAACGCCGATTTGTTTTAGCTTGTAAAGCAATGCCTTGTAGCTGATTCGCAACTCTTCCGCCGCCCGCTTTCGATTCCACCTATTCCTGAACAGGGCTTTTAAAATGAGCTCCTTTTCAGCCTCCCTGGACGCGCTTCGCGCCACCTGTTTCAAGGAGTAATTATCCCCATCTCCAGTTTGGGCAAGCAACGCCTGGCGTTCTGCGCCCGTGCCCTTCAGGGTTAAGCCTTCATCTCCTAAGGCTACCAGTCTCTTTATGGTATTTTCCAGCTCACGAACGTTACCGGGCCAAGAGTATCCCTGAAGCCAGTGAACGGTCACAGCGCTCAGTTCCGGGCGTGGCCGCGCGAAAGCCTCTGAATATCTGTCCAGAAAGAAATTCGCCAAAGGAAGGATGTCCTCTCTTCGCTCTCGCAGAGGGGGAAGCCGCAGACATACTCCACCGAGACGGTAGTACAAATCATCCCGGAAGTGGCCTCTTTGCATCGCTCCCTCGAGATCCTGGCAAGTGGAAGAGATGACACATGCTCCTAGCTGAAATTTCTCCGGCCCTCCATTCGATCCAGTGAAGGCCTCAAGCAGCCGCGCTTGGCATGCAGAATTTAAGTCGGAAATTTCATCAAGAAAAACCGTGCTTTGCTCGCCAGCGCGCTCTTCATTTCCTGTTTTTTGAAGCCGGCTGAAATCCTCCGGCTTGAGGCTGGAGCATCGCAGCTTAAGGAAAGGCCCTTTGCGCCGCCTGGAAAGGTCATGAATTTTTACAGCCACAACTTCCTTCCCAGTCCCAGTTTCCCCGAGCAATAGAACTGGAAGTTCCACCGTCGCGAGGTCGGCGATCATCAACTCAAGCACCCTCATTGCCGGGCTAACACACGGCACCAAAAGGCCTTGCTGGGTCGCGCCGGCAAGAGCTTCATCGACAGTTCGCTGCGTAACCTTTACCAACATACAGAATCCCGCCCTCCAACGCGCTGAAAAAAGCCTGTCAAGAGGATCAATGTTGCAAGCCTAGTGCCACTCTGGGAAACCTCACCCGTAGGCGTGAATATTCTTAAGGCTTCCACTTATAAAAGTATACGACGCAGGAACCTCCCAGAAACACAAAATCGGTGTTTGGATGGCCTGAAAAACTTCCCTAATTGGGTAATGTTTTTCACTTAAAGGCATTTCTCAATCCTGGTAAATGGCCTTGCCTCGTGTTATCTTTGACTACGTTCGAAGAACGCCGTTCTATGGAGGGTTGTATCCAGCCCAAGCCTCGCCAAAGTCAGGCGCTGGAGGCCGGAAGCGCTAAGTATCTGAGGGCGCTGGTTGTTCACTCTTTTTCCGCTTTTTTTACTGATTAGGCTGTGGCAGCCATCGCGGGCTTCTTAAGTAGCGTCTGCGCAGCTGTGGAATTCCAATTGCACGCTAGATCGTCGCCCGGCTTCCAGATGAGGCGGGATGGTATGACCGGCAATGCATAATACTCCAGAACCAAGTGTGGCCGAGAGCCTCAACTTGGCAGCCCCAGAGCCTATTACGAGGATGCTATGGCCCGGCATTGCCATAGTTGCATTGCTCGTTTACCTCTACGCTGACATTCTCTATAAACTGGCTCTGCAGTGGGCAACTGATCCCAACTTTTCCCACGGTTTTTTCGTTCCAGCCTTTTCAGCTTTCGTGATTTGGAAAAATCGCAAGCGCCTGGCGGCGATAAAACCTAAGCCCTCTTGGACGGGCCTCCTGATCATGGCTGCTGGGTTGGCGCTTCTAATTTTTGGAGTCCTGGCGGCAGTTTTATTCCTGTCCCGCGTTTCGTTGATTTTTTTAATTGCCGGAATAGTAATTTACTTCCGAGGGTGGAAATTCTTCAAAGGAGTGCTTTTCCCGTGGGCCTTCCTGTTTTTGATGATTCCTCCTCCCACCCTAATTATGAATCTGGTTACAATTCCGCTTCAGTTCATGGCGTCGGGCCTGGCTACCGGGTTCTTGCGCTTTGCTGGAGTTCCCGTGTTGCAGAACGGCAACGTCATCCAGTTGCCGAACATGGCTCTTGAGGTTGTGGAGGCCTGTAGCGGCATTCGCTCCCTGGTCTCGCTTGGAACGCTGGCCATCATTTACGGATATCTCCTGGAAAGCAGCATCTCCATCCGGGTCATCCTGGTAGCTTTGGCGGTCCCTATAGCCGTGCTGGCGAACGGACTCCGGATCATGGGAACAGGGTTGACGGGCATGTACTGGGACCCCAGTAAAGCGCAGGGTTTTTTTCATGAGTTCTCTGGCTGGGTAATCTTCATTCTCTCCTTGATAGCGCTCTTTATTGCGCACGCAATCCTTAAGGCCGCCGCGCGTGGAATTAGGAGGATCCGGTCGTGAGCGAATTCGGGCGGTCATGGGTTAGGGGCATTTACCCTGTTCTCCTGCTGTTAGCGGCGGCGCTTCTTTTGCACCGCTACGTCCAGGCTGAAGTCTTGCCTCCGCACCAGACAGTCGATTCGTTCCCATCACAAATTGGACCGTGGAAGGGCGCCACGATAACCATTCCATCCGCTGACTTGGCGATTCTCGGACCGGGCGAGTTCCTTGAGCGCCTCTATCGCAATCCCGAAAAACCCAGCGTAGATTTCTTTCTGGCTTACTTTCCAAGCCAAAGGACTGGCGACACCATTCATTCGCCGAAGCACTGCCTCCCCGGCTCGGGCTGGACGCCGGTGCAATCCTCAGTCATCTCGGTTCCGTGGGGTGATGGAAACGTGCTCCACGCCAACGAGTACGTGCTTCAGCTTGGATCGAGCCGTGAAGTGGTGCTCTACTGGTTTCAATCGCACGGCCGCACCGTGGCAAGCGAGTATTGGGCCCGGTTGTACCTGCTGGCCGACGCTGTTCGCACGAACCGCACCGACGGCGCCCTGGTGCGCGTCATTGCTCCAGTCGCGGAGGGCGAAACCGTGGCGAGCGGTGAAAAACGCGCCTTAGGTTTCACCCAGCTCATTTTGCCGCTCCTTGGGAAATATATCCCGCGGTGAAATGTTGTCAGGATTCTGAAAAGGTCGTCCTCTCACGTTGAACGGCAGATATCGCAGACCTTGGGCCCGCACGCCCGGTGAAAATAAACCACGTGTCATGCTGAGCCCTTCGCCTGTCATTCTGAGCGCAGCGAAGAATCTCTGGGGGCTCAGGGCAGGCTCCGCGAAGCATTGCTTCCGGTTCTGAGGGTTTTGAAGTTAAGGAGATCAACCATGAGCAAGCTACGTCTGATCAGCCTCGGGCTCACGCCTATTTTGCTGGTGGCGTGTTTAACCGGATGCCATCGCGACCCTGTCGCTAGAAAGCACGCGTTCTTCAAGAGTGGCGAGCGGTACTACGCCAAAGGGGAATACCAGGATGCGGCCATCCAGTTCACCAATGCCACCCGGATCGATCCCAAATATGAAGAGGCGCATTATCAACTGGCCCGGTGTTACTTGAGGCTGGGTTACTGGAGCCCGGCCTACCAGGAGCTGAGCCGGACAGTCGCGCTGCGGCCTGATGACCTCAAGGCGCAGATTGATCTCGGGAACCTGTTCCTCGCCAGCCGGCACTTCAAACGCGCTCAGGCTCAGGCCAAGCTCGTCATTCAGAAGGATCCCAAGAACGTCGAAGCCGTCGTCTTGATGGCAAACGCCAACGCAGGTCTATCGAACATTCAAACCTCGCTTCAAGAAATGCAAGACGCCGTCGCTCTTTCGCCGGATAGGCCGCAAACCTACATGAACCTCGGCGTTCTTCAACTTGATGCGAAGCAGGTGGACCAGGCCGAGGAGAGCTTCAAGAAGGCCGTGCAGCTTGATCCGAAATCCATGCCGGCCGTGATGGCGCTTGGAAATTTCTATATGCGCCAGCGCCGCTTTGCTGACGCGGAACAACAATTTCAGAAGGCGATCACCCTCGCCCCCAAAAATCCCCTGCCGAGCGCGGCCTTGGCCCGGCTTTACCTCATCGAGAATAAGGCGCCGCAGGCTGAGCAAGTCCTTTCGGACGTCAAGAAAGCCATGCCGGATAACCCTGCCGCGTATCACATGCTCGCCCAGTTTTATTTCGAGACGGGCCAAATGAGCAAGGCTCTCAGCGAGTACGCTTCTTTAACCAAGCAGCACCCGGCCGACCTTCTTGTGAAGCGGGGCTACGCTCAACTTCTGATTCTGAATCACCATTACAACCAGGCTGAAAAACTGGTAGCCGAAGTCCTCAAGGCCAACCCCAAGGATTCCGGCGGCTTGATTCTTCAAGCTGAAATCGACGAGGGCCAGCAAAAGCCGAATGAAGCAATCACTCTTTTACAGGGTCTTTTAAAAAGCGAGCCGCAAAACGCCTCCGCTCTCTATTATCTGGGCGTCGCGTTTGACATGGCGGGTCAGATCAACCAGGCGGAAAATGAGTGGCGCGACGCAGCGCGGCTGAGCCCCAACATGGCGCAGACGTACAGAGCGCTGGCTGGCGTTGCGCTTCGCAAAGGGGATGTGGATTTACTGAAGGACTCGTCTGAGCAACTCATGCGCATTCTCCCGGCTTCCCCGGATGGCTATGTATTGAACGCCAAGGTGAATTTACAGCAAAAAGACACCGCAGCGGCAGAGGCTGACCTCCAGAAAGCGGTCCAAGTAGCCCCGCAGAGCCCTGTGGGTTACGCCGCATTAGGAGATCTCCGGTTTAGTCAAAGAAAATTCCCGGAGGCGCAAAAACTCTACGAGCAGGCGCTGTCCAAAAATCCCGGGTACGCGCCGGCCCTCACCGGCCTCGTGAATATCGACCTGAGCGAGAAGAAACCCGAATTGGCGGTCCAGCGCATTAACCAGCAAATTGCT
>JBOGJZ010000124.1:0-10400 GCA_050745645.1 Terriglobia bacterium
TAGGACACTGCTCAGAGCCGCCTCTACTTAACCAATCCCATGTTCCCGATCAGGCCCGATCCGATTCAGCTAGCGATGCGTCTCATAAGTTCGTTGATTAAGTCGGGCCGGTGGCTCGGGAAGGTTCTGAAAGGAATAACCAACGTGGCCCCCCGCTTGCGCTGGAGTGATAGCCGGAGTAAACGCTGCGCCGTCTCGCAGCGTAAACGACTTTCCTGAGTTTGTCGGAATCCGTTCGTCGGGCACGACGATGCCAGCCAAATTCAACGGATCAGCCGCTGTTAGGCCTATCATTCCCGCGGAAACGGAATCCACTGCTACGGCAGGACGAATAACGCGGTCTGCTGGGTTTATAATTACTATGGAAACGAGAGCAATCCAACGAACTGTTGAGGAACGCTTTCTTCTAACGAATGCCGGAGCTTCCTGAAGTTGAGACGGTTCGCCGGGGACTCGATCGCCGGGTTGTTGGCCGCAAAATTCGCGCGGTTGACGTCTTCAATTCATCTGTAGTTCGAGGCGATCCACGGGCCTTCCGCCGGCAACTGGAAGGATGCCAGATCCGGTCCGTGCGCCGTCACGGAAAAACGCTGGCGCTGGAGCTTTCGAGGCGCGCGGAGCCAGCAGCGTACCTTATGGTACGGCTCGGAATGACAGGGCAGCTAACTTTCTCCCAGCGCCAAGCGCCCATTCCGCCACATACACATGTGCGAATGTTGCTTGATGAAGGCAAAGACGAGCTGCGCTACCGAGATCCACGCCGCTTCGGAATGCTTCGCTGCTGCACCCTGGCGGAGCGGGACAAGATGATGCGACAGCTTGGCCCGGATGCCCTGAGGATCACGCTGAAGCAATTCAGAGAGGCGTTGCGTGGGCGGCGCGGCGCGATCAAAGCCTGGCTGCTGAACCAGCGCTCGGTAGCGGGCATCGGTAACATATATGCCGATGAGTCGCTTTTTGCTTCGCATGTTCACCCCGAGACACCTGCCGGAGAGCTTTCTTTGTCCGCCAGCCGGTCGCTTCATCGAGCTGTGAAGGAAGTTCTCCGGAAGGCCGTGGCCTTGCAGGGAACCAGCTTTCGCGATTACATCGATATCGACGGCAACCCTGGTAATTTCGAACCGCGCTTGAGTGTCTACGGCAAAACGGGCCAACCGTGCCCGCGATGCGGCAAGCCGATCGTGCGAGTCATCATTTGCGGCCGGAGCAGCCACCTTTGCCCCGGTTGTCAACCTGCCTTGGGCCGCATCCGCCGCCTGCGTAGTTTTCCTGCCACGATTTCACAATAGTCTTGTGCCCGGCAGCCGGGTGAGTGGCATAGCGCTTGCCGTCCCGGCAGGCAAGTCAACTGTTCACTTATTTCCCGAACACCACACCGCCTCTTTGCACTCCAGTCATATCAAGAATATTGTCTCGTTTATCTCACCGGTCTCCATTGTCTCAGCGCGAAACCATACAATGCCAGTGGAGCCGGGCTCGCCTGGTTGCGCAAAATCCTCTGGAGTGTGCTCATGCTGGTCATCATCAGTGATATTCATCTTACCGACGGGAGTTCTGGAGAGACCGTTCATCAAGGCACATTACGGGTTTTCCGGGAGAGGTTGCGCAACCTGGCTTATGCAGCTTCCTGGAGGACAGACGGTAAATACCGGCCAATTCAGCAAATAGATATTCTGCTACTAGGTGACTTCTTGGACGTCCTGCGATCCTCCCGCTGGCTGGAAGAGCGGTCTGCGGTTCCGTCAACGTTGAGACCTTGGGATGACCCGGCAAGTCCGGAGTTCATCGGACAAATTGGCTCTATCACTGAGTCTATCATCGAGAACAATGCGGTGTTTTTTGAGATGATGCGAGAGTTGTGCGGAACCGCTATCGCCAGCGTGCCGCAAGCAACCGAAGACAGCCGCCCGCAGCGCACCGAGGCCGGCCGGGAAGGATCGCCTCGCATTGCGGTGCCTGTACGAATTCACTACATGGTGGGTAATCATGACTGGTTTTTTCATCTACCCCATCCGGAATACCGCGAGATCCGCCGTGCCCTGGTACAGAATTTAGCCCTCGATAATGATCCGGATGTTCCATTTCCACATGACCTTGGCGAGCCCGGAGCCGAGACAATCCGGCGAGTTCTCAAAGAGCATGGCGTATTCGCCCGCCACGGCGACATCTATGATCCCTTCAACTTTGAAGGTCATCGCGACTGCGCATCGCTGGGGGATGCAATCGTCATCGACCTCGTGACTCGCTTTGCAGTGGAGGTCAAAGCCAGGCTCGGAGACGTTCTTCCAGCCGCGTGTTTGCCCGGCATGAAAGAAATAGACAATGTCCGTCCGCTCCTCATGGTTCCAGTTTGGGTGAGCGGCCTCCTCCGTAAGACGTGCCACGATCCGCGGCTTCGGGGGCAAGTGCAGGGGATTTGGAATGACTTGGTTGACCGGTTCACGGGCATCCCGTTTGTTCGAGCGCGCTGCAAGGCATCCCGATATCCCCTCGAGATCCAAAAATTGAAATGGGCGCTTCGAATCTCAAAAAGGCTTCTTAGCCCAGAGAGCAGCCGGTTGATCTGTTGGTTTGGCGAGAAAGTCGCTCGCCAACAAAGATCATATTGCTCGCATGCGCTTCAGGAGGCTTCCTTTAAGAACCATGAATCCAGATTCATTGTGTATGGCCACACCCACCACCACGAGATGGCGCCGCTGGACGCATCCTACTCTGAGGATAGCCAGTCAACTCAAATTTACCTGAACTCCGGAACATGGCGGCCCGTACATGAGCTCACTCGCCTTCACCCAAGCCACGAGGTTTTTGCTGGCTATCACACCATGACCTATCTCGCCTTTTTCAAAGACGACGAACGAAATGGCCGCACCTTCGAGTCCTGGTCAGGTAGCCTTTCCAGCTCAAAACGTGGCGTGGCTTAGCTGACTGTATAGTTTGAGCTTTTTTCTGTCCGGAGGTAAACCCGCTCCACGTGTTGCGATGGTTTTCTTTCTGCTTCGGCCCACCAGACTTACATAACCTGAATTCCGCGTATCCAGGGCACTGCTGCTTTTGAATTCAGATGCCCTGCTTTGGGGCACGCCTAGTTTGCCTGCTTTAAATCTGCTTTATGTGCTGAGGCCGAAAAAAACTGTCTCGTTTATCTCAGCTATCTCCATTGTCTCAGTCGATGCTGCTAGTGTTGATTTGTGAGTAATTGCAGAGATGTACAACAGTGTGACTGCTCGAATGGGAGACCAGTTAAGGAGATCGGCGGGCCGGACTCCGTTGAGGACTGCCGTCCAGCGGTCAATAATTTGTCCGCCCATCACAGCGGCGAAACGGAAAATGCTGAGCGCGACCTGATGCAGCGGATCTATGAGCGCTTTCACCGTTACATGGCCACGGCCATCGCCACAACCGATCTGCCTGCCGCGTTTTTGGCCGCGCTCACCGCAAACGAATCAGGCGGTAGTCCGGACACTTCCTGCTTCGAGCCGGAAATCTACGAGCGCTTGAAGTTTGTGGTTACCGGCCAGGCTGCTGCATTCGGGAGCATTTCCTTAGAAGATCTCGTCTCAGCATTTGACCAAAATTTCCAAGGCCGCGATCAGAAGTTTCAGACATGGCTGACTGTCTCGCGCCCAGGTCCTGAAGCAGCGCGGATCATCACGAAATCCGAAGAAGAGGACCTGCGCGCCTTCGCCACCTCGTGGGGTCTGACTCAGATTATGGGATATCACGTAATAGGCAGCAGGATCGCGCTCCGGGATTTGGTCGATCCGGGCAGCAATTATCGCCACGCTGTTAACCTCTTGACCGGTTTCGCGCGGCACTTCGGTTTGAGCTTCGGCCGTGATTGGGAAGCCCTATTCCGTTGCTGGAACACAGGCAGGCCGCAAGGCAAAACCTTTGATCCGGAGTATGTAAGCAAGGGGCTTCGAAGAATGAATCTCTATCGCCAACTTGCTTCGGCCGAAGATGACTCAGATTACGAAAACATTTAGGCCGCTGGTGATGATTTGGATGAAGGGGCTAGATCGTATCAAGAGTAGCTCCGATAGCACGGTTTGGGCTTGCGTCGCTCTGCGAGGGGGAGCGCGCAAAGATCGGGCGGGCGGCTTCCTGCGAGCGCCGGTGAGTAGCAGGGCGGTCGCCCAGCCCGATTTTAAAGTCCGCATCGTGCGATAGGAAAAGTCAAATGACGGAGCTCAGTGGCCCGTTCATTAGATGAAGCTAAATCAACCACTCGAGGAATCTGAGTATGACCACGTCGCTTCGACACAAAGAGATTATCCGGGGAAAGATTCTCTACTATCTTGGCCTGATCTATCCTCAGGCTGCAACGCTACCCCTTCTTCAGGGCGAACTGGACTTTTTTGGTTATCCCATCCCGCTTGAAGAACTCAATTTTCATGTCGCTTATCTAGCCGAGAAGAGTCTAGTGGGCGTGGAAGGCGTACGCGGCCCGCATACGCAGCGGAATGTCTCACTCGTGAAGATTACGGCAAAGGGTATCGACTACCGTGATGGACGGCTTCCGGCAGACGACGGCATTTACTTGGAGCCTGGACAGTAATGGCAAACGAGCTACCTCTTAAGCAAGTCAAGCCGAGGGAGAAAATTGCGCCCGCCAAACGCGGACGGCCGCCGGCCACAAAGGTCGTCAACACAGTGGCCGAGCTTTCCAGCAAAGCGCAGGAGACTCTCCGCGAAATGTTAGTAGGAGGCGCAACGTTTGAAGATGCAGCGGATGCTGTGAGCGATCTCGGAGAGGGAACGATCGCGGTTCACGCGGTTGAAAAACACTTCCGGTCAGATCTCAACCTGCAGACCGACCGTATCCGCCGTCAGCTCGAGACCGCACGGAAACTGAAGCAAGCGCTGCGGGATCCGCAGTCGGGATATGCGGAACTGGCCGAAGCAGTCTTGATTACAGGACTCATGGGCCTGAGAAGGCGTGACGAAATTTCTGGCCTTCAGCGAGCCATACGGGTGAAAGACCAGCAGGAGAATCAGCACCTCAAGAAAGAAACCCACCGGTTGAGAAAGAAGCAGTTCGAGATGGACAACAAAGTGCTCGATGTGCGTCTGCGGAGCGAGATTGCAAAGCATGAGCTGCTCCAGACAAAAATCCTACAGCTCAAGCAAGCCGTGGAGCGTGAAGGTCAAGACCATGCACTCGGCCCCGAAACCATTCAGCGGATTCAGGAAATCTACGGCCTCGTCTCCAGCAGCGCCGTGGCTCAATCACCTGAAGGTCAAGTCTAACGTCCAGGGATGATATGAAAGCGCGATCGGCAAACATGACTGGCCTATCCAAAAGCAAACTGCAGCGCCTCCCGGATCAGGGATCCGAGGCTTCGGGTATCAAGGTGTCGCCCTCTGCACCCGTGAAGGCGATAGTCCAGCTTCTGCCTTACCAGCGGCGTTGGGTGGAGGACGACTCCATCCTGAAGATTGTGGTGAAAGGCCGCCAAACGGGCTTCTCCTTTTCAGCGACGCTTCGCGCGGTTCTGCGGTGCCTGGAGCGCCGGACCACATGGATATTTCTTTCCAAAGGTGAACGGCAGTCACGACTGCTTATGGAGAAGGTCCAGGAACACATTCAGTCCTGTGGGATCGTGGCTAACTGTCTGGAATCGAGTTTTTTCGAGGGCACCATGACCAAGCAGTTGGAGGTGCGTTTTCCAAATGGTTCCATCATTTACGGATTACCCGCAAATCCGGACACGGCGCGGGGTTATTCGGGCAATGTTTCTCTGGACGAGTTCGCCTTTCATGTAGATGCCGAAAAGATTTACACCGCCCTATATCCCATCATTACACGCGGTTATGGTTTGGAAGTGATCTCTACGCCGAACGGACAGCAGGGCAAGTTCTATGAGTTAGCAAAAACAGCCGGGCTGTCGGACCCGGTCTCTGCTGCCGCCACGATCAGCAGAACGGTTGAGCACTCCGGCGTCCTAAAGAGCAGTGCTTGGTCCGGACACTGGTGCGACATCTTCAAGGCAGTTCACGAAGGTCTGAAGGTCGACATCGAGCTTCTGCGCGCCGGCGTGGATGAAGAAGCATGGCGGCAAGAGTTCTGCTGTGAGTTCGTCTCCGAGGCGAGCGAATGGATTCCGGCGGAACTGTTCCAGTCTTGTACGAGCGCAGATGCAACTACTGAGATTCTTCGCTTCTCTCAGAATGACGCAGGGAATGGCTTGTATGCCGGATGGGACATTGCACGCAATCGGGACTTGAGCGTCATCTGGCTTTCCGAGTTGGTGGGCGACGTCACTTGGACGCGCGGCGTGGTCGAGATGAAAAACATTCCGACCCCGGACCAGCTCCGTCAAGCGCGTCTGCTCATGCCGTTGATTCGGCGAATCAATATCGACCAGTCCGGCATGGGCCTCGTAATCGCCGAACAGCTGGGCCAGGAATACCCAGAGAAGGTCGAAGGAATCCAGTTCACTCAGCAGACTAAAGAAGCTCTGGCGGTCTACGCCAAACGGCGTATGGAGGAGACCAAGGTGAGAGTTCCGGACGATGCCAGAGTGCGAGCCTCATTTCGTGCGATTAAGAAGACACAGAATGCAGTCGGGCAGTTTCGTTTCGATACTGAGCACGACGCCAAGTACGGCCACGCCGACCACTGGTGGGCATTCTGCCTGGCGGAGACGGCAGCGCAACGAGCCGCTAGCAGCTTGCGGCAACCTGGAAATCACCTGGCGGGCGTTGGAGGCTTAGTGGGAAAGCCGGCTTTTCCCGGCTTTCAACAGTCGGTCCTGTGAAGTAAGCAATCAGCGACTTTTCGCAACGAGGAGAAAACGATAATGGCGGACTCACTCAAGGACAAGCTTAAGGATGTTCTAGAGAAGATCGAACAGGGAGCGAAGGATGCCGGCAAGAATGTCAGAAAAGAAATGAACGATGTAGGACAGGAAATGACGAAGGAATTCGAAAGAAAACCAGGGGAGCAGGAAAAGCAATGAACTTACATGCATGGCTGAAGGGGCTGATGGCCGCAGTCATCTCGAGCGCGGCGAATTCAATTTCCGTGCTCGTTGCTGATCCTCAGCATTTCAACCCTGGCGCAGCCGGCGGGTTTAGAAATCTCGG
Source organism: Terriglobia bacterium (assembly GCA_050745645.1). GTDB lineage: Bacteria > Acidobacteriota > Terriglobia > UBA7540 > UBA7540 > RH2-MAG17b. The sequence goes on from JBOGJZ010000124.1 coordinate 7,090, forward strand.
TCTGGTGGCATTGGTCAGCGCGATCGTCGGCGCGGCGCTGTATCTGAAGCAGTCACCGGTGCCGAAGTGACGCTAATTGGATCATTGAGCTATTGAATCAATGAACCGCTGAAGCAATGCCGCATTTTTATGGTCGGAGGACACAAATGAGATTGGCGAAGATTTTACTGATTCCCATCCTGGCTACCGCGCTGGTTGGCTGCGCTACCGCGCAGTGGGTCAAGATAGCTGAACAAATCCTGCCCGTGGTGCTGCCAATGGTAACTAATATGGTGACTGCGGTTAGCCTGCTTCAAGGCAAAACTGTCTCAGCCTCAGATTTGAGCACGATCACTCAGACGTCTAATCAGATTGCCAACGACCTGAACCTAGTGGGGCAGTTGATCAACCAGTACGATGCCTCCCCGAACATCTCAACCGTTCAGAAAATTCAAAGCGCGCTCGCCGACGTTCATGCCAACTTGAATGGCCTTCTGCCGGCGTTACACATTAGTGATCCCGCAACCGTCCAAAAGGTTACCGCTATCGTGACGCTAATAGGCAGTGAGGTTGATTCTCTTAGTCAACTCCTGCCAGTAGTCTCATCGGGCAAGCTCCAGGCACGGGAAGGGGCGCTTGCAGCTCCATTAGGCCCAGCTCAACTTAAGCAGGAATACAACGCCATCGTAACGCAATCCACCGCCAATAATGCAGTCAATCAGGCGTTCGCGAAGGCAGTTTTGGAATAGCTTGAGAAACACGCGACCGTATACTCCGTGTGAATGTTGAGGTTTCATATGCCAACTCTACGACTTCGGAAGGGATTGGGAAGAAAATCCGACGCGCCAGACGCGCGGGATCTGCACGTTCCGCAGATTGCGCATCTAGGCATCGGCGCGCCGTTGCCGTCGAACGCAGACGTGTTCGTGAGTCTGAGCCTTCCAATTTATGACCAAGGCGAGCTCGGATCGTGCACGGCGAATGCAGGCGTGCTCTACCGGCGATTCCTGGCGCAGCGGTTTAACAAGTATTCCGCGCCGGATGAAGACCTCTCGCGGCTGTTTCTGTATTACCAGGAGCGCAAGCTACCGTGGAACAACGACGTGGCGGAAGACGGCGGCGCGGCGATCCGGGATCTTTTCTATGTGCTCACGCATACCGGTGTTTGTCCGGAGGTTGATGACCCATATGTTCAGCAAGTTTTTGATTCTTCGCCAATGAATGACAGTTCAGAGGATCTCGCACAGGCCGCGAGATTCCGTCTTGGCGCCTACCACCGCATCCCTAGCGTGGAGATTGCGAAGTCCGTTCTAGCCAGTGGGTATGCGGTTGCGCTAGGGTTCACGGTTTACGAATCGTTCGAGGATATCGGAGCGGAGGGAATTATGCCGATGCCGAAGCCGGGCGAACAAGCTATTGGCGGCCATGCGGTGGTGATTCGTGGCTATGACGACCAGAAGTCAGGATTCTTAATTCAGAATTCCTGGGGACCGGGGTGGGGAGATCGTGGCTGCTTCTGGATGCCGTATGCGTTTCTTGAGAACGCAGCGCTGTCGCAGTTCGACATGTGGATGGGACATTTGGGCAAGCCGTGGCGGCTGAATTAAGTCGTTGATTGAGCCAGTTAAGAAATGAAAAAACTTCTCAACAGTTCGGGCAACGGGCATCAGGCGAAGACGCGCGCGCCTAAGATTCTTCGCTCCGCTCAGGATGACATGAACGCCAGGCTTGACCGCGCCGTGGCGCTGGCGGATTCGCCGCTGGGCGCGAGCCTGATTCCGACCCAGTACCCAGTCGGTCTGCCGCAGCGGCCGGCAAGCGAAGGCGCGCGAGGAATGCCTAGCGGCATGGGAGACGCCGGAGTGACGGCGCCGCTGCGTCCCGCGCCGGTTCCTGGGAGCGTAAATGCCGGGATTCTTCGCTCCGCTCAGAATGACGGCGTGGCGCGTGGCGAGTTCAGCGCGACTTTTGGCGTTTCGGGCACACCCATCACGAGCGGCTTTCTGCTCGATCTCGGCGAATACAACCCCGAGCTGATGGGCCGCAACGCAGTGCCGATCTACGAAAAGATGCGGCGCTCGGATGCGCAGGTGCGTGCGACGCTGATGGCCTGCAAACTGCCGGTCCTGAGCGCGAAGTGGGAAGTCATGCCGGCAGACCTGCAAGAGGGCAGTAGGCAGAAGGCAGTAGACAGCAAGCAGGTCTCTACCGGCGCGGGAAAGGCTACGGCAGCGAAGGCGAAAGAGATTGCCGAATTCGTGAAGGCGAATCTCTTTGGCGGCCTTGAATTCAAAACCTCGACCGGGGGCTGGGTCTCGCAAACGTGGCAGAGCGTAATTTCTAATGCGCTGCTGATGCTCGATTTTGGCTGCGCAGTGCACGAAGACGTATACGCGGTCGATGGAGACGCCATCCACCTGCGATCGTTGCCGGGGCGTTTGCCGCTAACGTTTTACCGGTGGCACACGGAAGCCGACGGGGAAACATTGCTTGCGCTCGAGCAGTACGGATACCGCGGCAATCAGTTCTTGAACGTGCTTCTGCCGGCGGATAAGATCGCGCGCTTCACTTATCAGCAGGAAGGAGCGAATTTCTGGGGAATCGCTCTGCAGCGCGCCATGTATCCGCACTGGTACATCAAGAGCAAGCTGTACCGCATTGATGCCATCGCGAATGAGCGGAACGCCCTCGGCATTCCCGTATTCCGGCTTTCGCCTGGCTTTGCCGCTGAGGATAAGGCAGCCGCCTACAGTTTCGTTACGCAGCTTGCAGCGCATGAGGCCGCCGGCCTGGTTGAGCCTCCAGGCGATCCGCATACGGGCCTGCGAATTGCAGGTTATCAAGGAAATCTACGGGACGTGATGCCGTCCATTCAGCACCACAACGAAATGATTTCACGGGCGGCGCTCAATACATTCATGGACCTTGGACAGGCCGCGCATGGCTCGCGGGCGCTTGGAGCGAGTGCGACGGATTTCTTCATGCTGGGCCTGCAAAGCATAGCCGACCAGATTGCGCAGGATATTACCGCAACAACCATCCGGCGCCTGGTGGCGTTGAATTTTGGCGATGAGGCGCCGTGCCCGAGGTTGATCGCCGCGAACGTGCAGGCGCGCAGCATCGGACAAATCACCGCCGATCTGGTAGCTCTTGCACAACAGGGTCTCGTTGTCAGCGAAAAGAACATTCGCAAGGCCATTCGCGAACGATTTGCGCTGCCCGAAGAAACCAGCGAATCCGTCGTCGTCGTTCGCGGGGAGACCGTGACCCAGGGTGAGACCGAGGCCGTGGGAAAAGGTTGGGATGCTCCGGGAGATTAGAACTCCGGATGC
>JBOGJZ010000125.1:0-8749 GCA_050745645.1 Terriglobia bacterium
AGGTTGCCTCGATTAGAGCCTTAAAGTGAAAAGAGGAAGCCCGCTGCCGAGATTCGTCGGCAGATCCCGGCGGCCCATGCTCAACGACTCTGTATTGTAATAGCGTGATTTCTCGCTTTTTTTGCAAATATTTTGGATTCTCGCGGCCGAAGGCCGCCGCTACGCAACCTCATGCCGTTCGTGGTGTGGCCGAATAGCCCGCACAAATGTTCCCGCTCAGCGCCCTCTAACCAGTCCGATCCAGATCGGCAAGCTAGGCGATATAATTCCACGCGATCCTCGCGCCGCTCGCCATTCCTGTTTTATCCTGATAGCGTGAATACCTTCACCGCGGATGCCACGAATGAGCGGTTCCAATAAGTGGGAGTTATTCAATATTGGCCGGAGAGACTTCCTGGCGGCGTCTTTGCTGTTAACTCCCGCAGCGTTGGCGGCCGCGGGCTTGCCCGCCACCCGAGAGGCTGCCGAACGTCCAACCGCCACGCCCAACCGTCTGCGCGCGCTAAGCGGCTGCCGCCTCTCGCCCCACTATTTGCAGCCGCTGCCCTTCGAGACGCTGCTCGCCAAGGTTCCAAGTGGATCAGACGAATTCATAACGGAAAAATACGCAGCGTGGATCGACGCCCGCCTCGCGCTTTGGACGCGCGACCTTTGCGCGAGCCCACGAGCGATTGAAACGCTTCGCGGCTCTTTGACCACCGGCTTCCGCGGTTCGGACCTGCAGCCGGTACGGGACGAACTGCTGAGGAAAGCGCCTTTAGAGATTCGCCGCCGCAAGTTTTCCCGCGAGACTCCTCTCGATCGAGACCACTTTATGGCCGCGCTTCAAATCCTTGGCGACGGCGCGTCTACCTTTCTCACGGCGGAGTTCCAGCTTTTCAGCATCATCCCGGACGAATCGATTTCCCCGCTCACCCCCGGTTCGCCGATGCTGCGCACAAAGATTCGCTACGACTTGGTCAGCAAGGGGTCACATTTTTATCGCCAGGAACGGGTTGGCCAATGGGAGCTTGAGTGGCAGATCGACGCCAGGAATGAGCCGCGCGTCAGCGTCTGGCAGGCCGTTGAGGAGACTTGCAGCCGCGCTTCCGCACCCGCTTTTATCGATATCAGCCAGCGGGCTTTTTCCAGAGTGGATTCTTATTCAAAACAAATCCTTCACGGCACGGACTACTGGCGCACCGTACTCGACGGCGCGTGCGGAATCGAGGTGTACGGTAACAACGGGCTGGCGGTGGGCGATATGGATAACGACGGCTGGGACGATTTGTACGTATGCCAGCCCGGCGGACTTCCCAACCGGCTCTACCGGAACAGGGGTGGCGCTTTTGAAGACGTTACGGATCGTTGCGGCGCCGGTGTTCTCGACGATACCACGTGCGCTCTGTTTGCCGATGTCGATAACGATGGCAATCAGGAGCTGATTGTGGTGACCGTCGACGGCCCCCTGCTGTTCGCGAGGGGGCACGGCGGTCGTTATGAGCTGCGTCGGAACGCGTTCCGCTTCGAGCGGCAACCTCAAGGCGCGTTTACCAGCGCAGCTGTTGCCGATTATGACCGCGACGGTTGGCTCGATATCTACTTTTGTGTTTATAGCTACTATCAGGGGCTGGACCAATATCAATACCCGACGCCTTATTTTGACGCTGAGAACGGACCTCCTAATTTCCTGTTTCAGAATGACCGTCGCGGGGGATTCCGCGACGTGACGCAAGCGTCGGGGATGAATCAAAACAACCATCGCTACAGTTTTGCCTGCTCCTGGTGCGATTACGATGGTGACGGATGGCCTGACTTATACGTCGCCAACGATTTCGGCCGGAAGAACCTCTACCACAATAACGGAGACGGAACCTTTAAGGACGCCGCTTCGAACGAGGGTGTGGAGGATTTCGGCGCGGGGATGAGTGTCTGCTGGCTTGATTACAACAATGACGGCAAGCCGGACATCTACGTGGCGAATATGTGGACCGCGGCGGGCATGCGGCTCACCGAGCAGCCGCAATTTATGAGAGGTGCGCCCACGCCGGTTCGCGCCCTCTACCGAAAGCATACGATGGGCAACTCGCTGCTCGAGAACACCGGCCAGGGAGGTTTCAGGGACAGCACGCTCGACGCCGGTGTAGCGATGGGGCGCTGGGCGTGGAGCAGCGACTCGTGGGATTTTGACCTCGATGGCTACCCCGACCTCTATATCGCCAATGGCATGATCTCCGGGCCCGAGCGGTTTAACCTTTCCAGCTTCTTCTGGCGCCAGGTTGTCTCACGCTCCCCCTTGACCCAGATTCCTTCGGTCCCGTACGAGAGGGGATGGGACGCAATCAACGAGTTGATCCGCTCGGACGGCACCTGGAGTGGATATCAACGAAACACGTTCTATCTTAACAACCGGGATGGCAGTTTTTCGGACGTGTCGGGCGCGGTGGGCTTGGACTTTGTGCAGGATTCACGGACGTTTGCGCTGGCAGACCTGGACCACGATGGCAGGCTGGAAGTTGTTCTGAAAAATCGAACCGCGCCGCAGTTGCAAGTCCTGCACAACAATCTTGCAGGCGCCGGCCGCGCAATATCATTTCGCCTGCGAGGGAAGAAGAGTAATCGTGACGCCGTGGGCACGGTCGTTCAGGTCAACGCAGGCCATCTGGAGCAGGTGAAGAGCGTTCAAGCCGGGTCAGGGTTCTTATCCCAACATACCAAGGAGCTGTTTTTCGGACTGGGCGAATTTGACGGGCTGATCACGGCCACTGTGAATTGGCCGGCCGGCTCCGAGCAGCGGTTTCAAGATTTGCCCGGGAACCATCGCATCGAGATTGAGGAAGGCTCGGATCAGTTTTTTGCGTCTCCGTTTAAGAAATATGCGGCCACGACGGGGCCGCAAAACGATTCTGCCAAAGTAGACTCCCGGCGACGTGACGTGATTGAGGATCTCCCCGCCAGCTATGAAACCTGGCTACTTGCGCCGTTGCCAGCGCCCGACTTCGCGCTGCCCGACCTTGCGGGGGCAACCCAAAGGACTACCAACCTTGCCGGCCATCCCGTTTTGCTCAGCTTCTGGTCCGTGGCTTGCCCGGAAAGCCTCGCCCATTTGCGCCTTATGAAGAAACATTTTGCACATTGGGCGAATCTCGGGCTGAAGGTCACGGCGGTGAATATGGATGGGAACCGCACGAGAGAGAAGGCGCAGGCCATGATCCGGAAGATGGCGCCTCCGTTTCAGGTTCTATTTGCAACTGCAGAAGCCGCCGCATGCTATAACTTGGCGTACCGCTATCTTTTTTCCCGGCGGCGCAACCTGGTGATGCCGGCTGCCCTGCTCCTCGATACAGAGGGGTCCATCGTGAAGCTATATCAGGGCCTGCTCATTCCGGCTCACGTCGCCGAGGACTGCCAGCAGATTCCGCGTGTGGACGCAGGCCGAATTGAGAAGGCACTTCCTTTTCAAGGGCAATATTTCTCCGGAAAGCCGGGACGCAACCTATTGACCTACGCCATCGTCTTTTTCGAGCGAGGCTATCTCGACCAGGCTTCGAGCGTGTGCCGGACAATTTTGAATAACGATTCGGCCAGCGCCGAAGCGGAATACATTATGGGAGCCGTCTATCTAAAACAGGGCAAGCTTGAAGAGGCTCAGCCGTGTTTTGCCCGCGCGGTTGAGCTGGCTCCCCTATATGTGGATACCGCGCCCAACGCCTGGAACAATCTGGGTTTGATCGCGGTGCGGCAGGGGCGCCTCAAAGAGGCCACGGGCGATTTTGAAGCGGCGCTGCGATTGAACCCAAACCACACGATTGCGCTCGAAAACCTCGGCAACGCTTATCGCAAGCTCGGGCAGTGGGACAAGGCGCGCGGGATTCTCGAGCAGGCGATGCACGATGACCCTACTGACGCCACGGCGGTCTACAGCCTGGCCATGGCTTACGCCGGTGAGGGCGACAACCCCGAGGCGTTCAGGCTCCTGGAACAGACTTTGAGCCTGCGCCCCGATTATCCACCCGCACTGAACAATCTCGCGGTTCTTTTCCTTCGCACGGGTCGCGCGGACGAGGCCATTCCGCTTCTCACGAAGTGCCTACGCGTCGCCCCAGACTTTGACCAGCCCTACCTCAATCTGGCACGGGTTTATGCGGCGGAGGATGAGCGGGCGAAGGCGGAAGACATACTTCATCGGCTTCTTGCACGCCAGCCGGATCACATTCAGGCTCGGCAGCTGCTCAAACGGTTGACGCAATAAGCGGGTAGCACAGCGCGGCCTTACGACCGGAACCAAAGGTCATTTCCCGTCATTCCCGCGAGAGCGGGAATCCACTGAATTAATGGACCCCCGCTTCCGCGGGGGTGACACCGGCGGCGGCCGCAGACCTCCAACATGTTTGCTAAAAAACAAGAAATTGCCCTTTTGCAATGCAAAGTTTTCCGTCGTTGGAAACCGTGCGCTGCTTCACTCACGGGACCCGTATGCTTACATTTCGACACCCTCATCCCGGGAGCTTTCTGAATGCGGGTGTCGATTGCCTGATTTTCAGCTCAGTAGGCAAACGCACGGTGACGGGAGGATCATCCATCTGTTTGGATTCGATTCTTTGCAATATGAGCTCAACGCCTTTGCGGCCGATCGCGTAAGCGGGCTGCGCCACAGCCGTCAGATGCGGGCGGAGGGTTTCGAAGAGCGGAAGATCGTCAAACGTCGCAAGCGCAATGTCTCGCGGGCAATTCACGCTGAGGGCTTCGAGCGCCTTCAATACCCCCAGGGCCATCATTCCGTTGGCAACAAACAGGGCTGAAGGACGCCGGTCCCCGCTTAGCAGCTCGATTCCGAGCCGGTAGCCGCTCTCGGATCGGAAGTCGCCCTCCCGCACCCATTCCGGGCTGACGGGGAGGCCGGCTTCCCGAAAAGCTTCTTTGTACCCTCGAAGGCGTTCCCGCGCGGTTTGCAGCGTGCGCGACCCCGTGATCATCGCAATCCGGCGATGGCCGAGTGAAAGCAAGTGCTGCACACACTCGCGCGCACCCGAGGCATTATCAACCGTGACCGAATCCACGTGAATTCCGCGCGGCAACCGGTCGAGACAGACGATTGCAATTCCTGATGCGAGGGTACTGCGAATATGAGTGACATCGCCAGCGCTCGGGGCGATCACGAGCATCACGCCATCCACACGCCTGGTGCGGAGGACGGACAGAACTTGCTTTTCGCGCTCGATGCGGTCGTCTGTGTTGAACGTGATAAGCAGATACCCTCGCTGCAAAGCCGCATCTTCTGCGCCTCGAACGAGCTGCGGGAAGAACGGGTTCGTAATGTCGGAAATAATCATTCCGAGCATTTTCGTCCGCCGGAGCTTCAGACTGCGAGCGACAGCGTTAGGATGATAATCCAGTTCGCGGATGGCCGCGAGGACGCGCTCGCGGCGCACTGCGCTCACCGGAAGCGCGTCCGTCAGGACGTTGGACACCGTTCCCACGGAGACTCGAGCTCGTTTCGCAATATCCTTGACAGTAGACACGGTTATCCTCTTGCGCTGGACGCCCAGTCCCAACGTTCGCGGCGGGGCGGATCCTTTGAACGCGCATCACAAAATGCCGGTCAAGACTTAATTTCAGGCGCGTGCTGTCTGGGCTCCGTGATGGCCGCGCCATGTAAGAATGTAACTCATTACGCCCTGTTGGCGGTAACCTGAATTGAAAGGATAAGGAACATGGGACCTTCGCATCCAAGCCGGACGGAGATTGAGAGAGCCGCCGAGGTTATTTCAGAAGAGATGGCACGGCATGTAAACGTGGAAGCGCGCGGCAAGCCGCAAGGTGCCGCCCGCGAAGACCAAGGTGGAGCTGTAAAACCCGACGAGGTCGATTCAGGAGCAGTGGGCTTAACAAAGGAAGTTCGAATACTGGCGGCCGTCATCGATCACACACAGCTTCGCCCGGAAGCCAGTGCGCGCGCAATCGAGGGCCTCTGTGATGAAGCGCTGCAAATGAAGCTCGGCGCGGTCTGCGTAAATTCCGCGTGGATTCCGCTGGCGCTGAGCAAGCTGCAGGGAACGCCCGTGACGCTCGCGACCGTATGCGGCTTCCCGCTTGGGGCGACCCTTGCGGCCGCGAAGCAGCATGAGGCTGGTGTGGGCATTGCCGCCGGGGCGCGTGAAATTGATATGGTCATGAATATTGGGGCCATGAAGTCCGGCCACGCCAACGTTGTGGAGGCTGACATTGCTGGCATTGTCGAGATCTGCGCGCGTCAGCAAGTTCTGGTTAAAGTGATCATCGAGAACTGTTATCTCACCGAGGCGGAGAAGGTTCAAGCGTGTGAAATTGCACAACGGGCGGGCGCCGATTTTGTAAAAACCTCCACCGGCTTTGGACCTTCCGGAGCAACCGAGGCCGATATCCGGCTAATGCGCGAAGTCGTAGGCAATGGCATGGGAGTGAAAGCGTCTGGAGGCATCAGAACGCTTGCAGACGCCGTGCGGATGATCCAAGCCGGCGCGACGCGCATCGGAACGAGCGCGGGCCATAAAATCGTAGCTGAGGCGGCCTGCCTGATGAACGCTGCAACGTCAACGTAACCAACGGGTATCAGCCGCTTATCGGCATGCCATTTGAACAGATTCGAGAGCAGCGGGAACCTGGGGGTCTGGCTTAATTGAACCCTAACTCGTAGGCTGGAGGGATGAAAACACAAACACCCTTCAAGCGACTGATTCTACGAGCAGTATTGCGCAAAGTAAGCCCGATGGTGATCCGGGTCTTGGCCGTGCCGGATTACCTGGACCTCGCAAGTTTCGACGAGATCTTCCGCACCCTTCTTGACTGGGATGGTCTCGGTTTCAGTTTTCAGATTCACGGCCAGGAGTTCACCAGTTTTCTCCGGAGGACGAAGACACAGCGGAAAACCCTGCGGGAGTTTCAACTGCGGCCTGGGGAGACTTTTCTCTACACCTGCGGCGGAATGGATCTTTGGGAATGGGAGTTGCGGCTTCTCGCCTCGGAAACGGGAAGTGACGGCGATGAAGTGCCTGTGTGCCTGGCGGGCCGGGGTGGTTCTCCCCCGGAGTACTGCGGCGGCCCTACCGGTTATCGGCTGATGCTGAAACGGCAGAAGGAAGGCGACGCGATGGGCAAGCCGGCGCAAATTGAGGCGGTCATCGCCATGCTCACGGCGGCGCGCCCGGATCAGCCGCCCAGCAGCTGGGATCTTCTGCGCGAAGTGATGGACGATGGTCTCGAAAGCATTGACCGGCGACTCGAACTGTACGGGCCCTTGGAGCCGGATCGCTTCAGCTTGAAAGAGGCCAATCAGCGGTTGGGGAAGCGGATGGAGCGCGGGAGGTACCGCGCATGAAATTCCGGGTCGAAGTGATTTGCGTGAACGATGAAGGCGGCGAGCAACGGCGGGACGTGATGGAGATGGAACGGCAACAGTTGGCGATGGAAACCTTGGGGTTGACCTTGGCCGAAGGCAAAGCGGTTTTGCGTGGCGTGCAAGACTTCGTCGTCTCCCAACAAATAAGCGAGGATCTGAAACGCCGGCGCAATTGCCCGCACTGCAGGCAGCGGCACCACAGCAAAGAAGCAGGGACGAGCACCGTAGAGACGGTATTCGGGCCGGTCGTGGCGCCGAATCCGCGCTGGCAGCGTTGTCCGTGTCAGACAGAAGGCCCGAAGACCTTCCGGCCCACTTCGACATGGCTGAAAGGACGGACCAGTCCGGAGCGGCTGTACTTGGAGACGAAGTGGGCCTCGCTGATTCCTTACGAGAAGGTGGCCGATTTATTGAAAGAAGTTCTGCCGGTCAGCGAGTCCACCCATCACGAGGTGGTGCGCGAACATCTACACGCCGTCGCCGAGCGGATGGAGGCAGAGTTGGGCGAAGAACGGCAGCCCGATCCGGTGAAATCCGAAGAGAATCCTGGGCTGCCCTTGCCGGATGGTCCCATGACGGTGGGGATCGATGGCGGCTACGTGCGGGCAGCCCACAAAGAAGGCTGTTTCGAGGTGATCGCTGGGCGGAGTGTGGTGGCGTTTCGGCGTAGAGAAGCGGATGCGGTTCCGCCGCCCAAATGCTTCGGATTCGTGCAAACCTACGATCCGAAGCCACGCCGACGACTGTGGGAGGTGATGAAATCACAAGGGATGCAAGAAAATCAGCAGGTTGTGTTCCTCTCCGATGGGGGCGAAGACATCCGGCAGGTGCGGGAGTATCTGCATCCCAACAGCGAACATGTGATCGACTGGTTCCACGTCACGATGCGGCTGACGGTCTTGCAGCAGCAGACCAAAGCGCTCGAGCAAGAGCGGCCAGAGACCGGGGCCGCGGTTTCGAAACAGGTGGAGAGCGTCAAGCACCTGCTGTGGCACGGCAATGTTGAGGAGGCCCTCGATCGGCTGGCCAACCTGCTCATGGACCTTGAGCTGATTCGGAACCACGCTGCACCGGCTGAGAAGCTGGCCACGGGCGTGGAGGAGTTCGAGACTTACATTCGCAACAATCAGAAATCGATCCCGAACTACGGGGAGCGGTACCGGCAGGGGGAAACGATCAGCACGGCGTTCGTCGAATCGACGATTAACCAGGTGGTGAGCCGGCGCTTCGTCAAGCGGCAGCAAATGCACTGGACGCTACGCGGGGCGCACCTGCTTTTGCAGACCCGGACCAAGGTTCTGAATAACGAACTGGAAGAAGTGTTTCGGCGATGGTACCCGCTGTTCCGAGTCCAAGCGAAAGCTGCGTGACCCCCGGGGTACTGCTGCTCTC